>NZ_JBFUIX010000161.1:0-6784 GCF_056401635.1 Paenibacillus sp. P4_E11
GCCTTAGCCTGTCTTTTGAATTCCAATTTATAGGGAAACAAACAGAGCTTACCCCTTTTTTGGGCAGCAGCAAACAAGCCTCTGAAGTTCGTATTTTCTAAATAAAACTCTCTAATCTAAAGGGTAGTAAAATAAGAAGGGGGTCCTGCTATACGTACAAGGAAGTGAACTTAATAGGAGTTAAAAACATCCGCGCTAGCCGGCGGGCAATCAGAGGATGAATCGAAAGGTGGGTTACAGGAACTACTCGACGAATTGCATTCATTAAGGCGCACATCAGAATGGAGAACACAGTGAGATACGCTGTGAACCGAATGCCTTCCTGTGAGGATGCTTGCTTACGAACCGTCGCTTTATTCGTGAAGTATTCCATTCCTTGTAGAATAGAAGGACGGGTAGATTCGTTGACGCTTCCTTCTAGGCTGGGAGTAGGTGTAGCAAATAACATCATCACCAATATTAAAACAAAAGATAAAGATCGATTGGACGAGATAAAACGAGATAACATACACATTCACCTCCTATTCGCTTGAATTCAAATGAATTATACCATAAATTGACCGTTTTTGAAAGTCTGAATGAATTTTCAAGTGCGTTCTAGACTGCCTCGGTTAAAGTTTTCGTGGTCTTATCTTGACTTTCACGAGCGAGGTTATGTAATATAATACCAAGTCATTCATACTAGGCATTGACCAAAGACATGATTTCCTTCACGAACTGTCCAGAGAGAGAAGTTAAGGCTGAAAGCTTCTCCAGTTACCGGTGTGAAATTACCCCTTTGTAGCCGTGGCGTTGAACCCGTCGATCCGTACTTGGCGGCAGTAAGCGGCACCGGTTTATCCCCGATACCAGATACCAATAAGGACCTTGCATCAGCTTGCTTTGATGAACAGCCGAAGCATGGAATGGTGAAGGTCGAATTAGGGTGGAACCACGAGCTGAACGCACTCGTCCCTTTGTGGGAGATGCGTTTTTTTGCGTTCATAAAAATTGAAATTAAGAGGGATGGAGGCTAAATCATGGAGATCGAKGTAACATTGCCAGATGGAACAATTAGGAGGTATCCACCAGGTACGATAATCGAACAAGTAGCGGAATCAATTAGTACTGGGTTGAGAAAAAATGCAGTTGCAGGAAAGATCAACGGCAAACTAGTTGATCTTAACCAACCGATCGAGCCTGATAGCCACATCGAAATAGTTACACTTGACAGCAAAGAAGGCCTAGAAATATACAGACACAGTACGGCACATGTAATGGCCCAAGCCATTAAGCGCCTATATGGTGATGAGGCTGTTAAACTCGGCATAGGACCGGTTATCGAAGACGGATTTTATTATGACATGGGGTTAGAGAATCCACTGTCTAGTGATAATCTTACCGCTATTGAGAAAGAAATGGAGAAAGTTATTCAAGAGAACCTACCCATTATCCGCAGGGTCGTCAGCCGTACAGAAGCCATTCAGACATTCGAGAAGCTTGGTGAACCATTAAAATTGGAGCTCATTCGTGATCTACCGGAAGATGTCGTCATTACCATGTATGATCAAGGTGAATTTTCTGACCTGTGCCGGGGGCCACATCTTCCTTCTACAGGCAGGATCAAGGCATTCAAGCTTATGAACGTGGCGGGCGCCTACTGGCGTGGAGACTCTTCTAATCAGATGCTGCAGCGTATTTATGGGACTTCATTCCCGAAGATAGCTCAGCTTGAACAACATTTACATGTCCTTGAGGAAGCGAAGAAGCGTGACCACCGAAAGCTTGGCAAAGAACTTGAATTGTTTATGTTCTCGGAAGAAGCGCCTGGCATGCCATTCTTTCTTCCGAAAGGGATGACGATTCGTACGGAGCTTGAGAACTTCGCTCGTGAATTACAGAGACAGCGGGATTACGAGGAAGTGCGTACACCCCTTATGATGAATAAGCGAGTTTGGGAGCATTCGGGACACTGGGATCATTACAAAGATAATATGTACTTCACCAACGTGGATGAAACCCAATTTGCACTTAAACCAATGAACTGCCCAGGGCACATGCTTATTTTTAAGAATAGCTTACATTCTTACCGAGAATTGCCAATCCGTCTTTCCGAGTTTGGCCAGGTGCACCGCCACGAACTTTCCGGGGCGCTTAACGGGATGATGCGGGTCCGTACATTTTGTCAGGACGACGCCCACCTTTTCGTGTTACCGGAACAAATTGAGGAGGAAATCAGCCGTGTCATTGCCCTGATTGACCATGTGTATCAAGTACTCGGCTTCTCATACAAGGTCGAACTGTCGACCCGGCCAGAAGATCGTATGGGTTCAGATGAGCTGTGGAACCAGGCCGAACAATCCTTACAACATGTCCTGGACAAACTTGGTATCGAGTATCATGTCAATGAAGGCGATGGGGCATTCTATGGACCCAAGATCGATTTTCACATCCTAGATGCGCTCAAACGGAGCTGGCAGTGTGGGACGATTCAACTGGACTACCAGATGCCCGAGAAATTCGATCTTTCTTACATCGGCGAGGACAATCAGAAGCACAGGCCAATCGTTATTCATCGGGCTATTTTTGGATCCATTGAGCGATTTATCGGCATCTTAACCGAGCATTTTGCCGGAGCTTTCCCGTTATGGCTTGCGCCGGTCCAAGCGAAATTATTGCCGGTTTCGGAGAACTATTTGGACTATGCCTTACAGGTGAAAACATCGCTAGAAGAGGCCGGGATTCGTGTTGAAGTAGATGTGCGGAATGAAAAACTCGGGTACAAAATTCGTGAAGCCCAACTTGAAAAAATACCATTCATGCTCGTACTTGGAGAGAATGAGAAAAACTCAGGAAAGGTGTCCGTTAGAAAGAGAGGGGAAGGTGATCTTGGCTTAAGAAGTATTTTAGAGCTTACTGGGCAAATTCAGGAAGAGATTCGCGCTAAGAGGTAAGAGTATATACGGGTGCCCAAGGAAATGCTGACAGCAAACAATGACGGCAATCTGTTTTATTGTAAAAACGGATCATCTCCAATTGGAGAGATCCGTTTTTTTTGCATCAACTTCGATAGCCCGCTCCGTCTTTGTAACGCTTGGTTAATTTTGCACTTTCCAGCATTGTCAGATCGATGGTCGATTGGTTGTACTGCACCAAGAACTCAAGCTCCTTTGTAGAATAAGTTTCTAGTAACTTTTCAAATGCTTCCCCCATCGAACGATAGATGCTGTCAGATTGGGCGAGATTATTCTGATTGACTGTCACGATGACTCTACGACGATCTTTGGGGTCAGATTCACGCTTAACGAAATCGCGCTGTTCAAGCCGGTCGATAACATTCGAGACGGCGCCAGTTGTGAGATTTAGTCGCTGTGCGAGTTGTCCGGCAGTCATCGGCCCTTCCTGCAGCAGTGTCGAAACCGTCTTCATGTCGGTAATACCTAATCCCAACTTAGCTGCTGCTGCTTGGTGAAATAATGCTGTTTCGGTGCTAGCCATCTGACCTAAAAATTGCATCTGATTGATCAGCGCTTTTCGGTGCTCTGCTTCGTTCATAGGTGCTATCTCCTTTACTTCTTGACAGAAAATACCTTGACAATTAAGATAATTATTGAAATAAATGTGTTGATGATTAAGATAATATTGAAGATAGTATAGTGCCTATCCATTCATTATGCAAGAAAGGACAACAGAACATGAACCTGAAAACCGGTGTCAAATATCAATCTACATTAGCCACGCGAGGGAATTATACAACCAGCTCTGTAACCTCTAAAGACGGCACCACCATTGGCTACCGCCAACTGGGCCAAGGACCAGGCCTAGTGCTTGTGCACGGCACCATGGAGTCAGCTCAAAGTCACATGCAGCTCGCTGAAGCACTAGCTAGTACATTCACCRTATATTTGCATGACCGCCGTGGCCGCGGCCTAAGTGGTCCTTACAGTGAAGACTACAGTATTCAGAAGGACGTTGAAGATTTGGACGCCCTTCTTACCCAAACAGGTGCCCACTATGTTTTTGGGATCAGCGTTGGGGCCATTATATGTCTTCAAGCAGCACTCACTTTACCAGCGATTCATAAAGTCGCCATCTTTGAACCGCCGTTGATAGTAAACGGCTCAGTGTCGACCGAATTCTTGACGCGTTATGACAGCGAGATGGCACAGGGCAAGGTTGACTCAGCGCTTGTTACAGGTATGTTAGGCTCGCAGATGGGGCCGTCCATATTCAACTCAATACCTCGATGGCTGCTCCAATTACTGACCAGAATGATGATGGCAAGCGAGGAAAAGAAGGCCAAGGGTGACGACGTCACGATGCGGATGCTGGCTCCGACGATGCACTATGACCTTCAATTATCCGTCGAGACGGAAGGGTCTCTGGAAAGTTACAAGGCTGTACGCTCCCCGTTGCTCATGCTTGGTAGTAGCAAGAGTCCGACCTACTTCAAAGTTGCCCTTGATGCCCTAGAGAAGATCTTTCCGCATGCCAATCGTATTGAGTTTCCCGGGCTCAATCATGGAGCTACAGGTAATACGAATAGAGGCGGCAAGCCAGAACGGGTAGCACAAGAACTCCGAAGATTTTTCATTTAACAATTTGTTGTGAAAAAATTTATATGTAGTGTCGATTTTGTTTAACTTTGTTCGTCGTATAGGTATGGAATAATAAATCAACTACAACATTTAGGAGGAAGTATGAGCATCTTACATTMGAAAGACGGTACGGCTATCGCTTACGAAAAGAAAGGTAAGGGGCTCCCGCTTATATTGGTGGATGGGGCGTTATGCACTCGTAAGTCCGGACCGAACGGGCCGCTGGCCGAGTTGATGCAGCAGCATTTTACCGTGTACTTCTATGATCGCAGGGGGCGCGGAGAAAGCGGTGACGCGAAACAATATCGGATCGAGCGCGAGATTGAGGATATCTCGGCATTAATCGAAGTAGCTGGTGGATCTGCTTATGTGTACGGCATCTCCTCGGGTGCAGCTCTTGCTCTTGAAGCAGCGAACCAGCTTTCGTCCATAAAGAAGCTAGCCATATATGAAGCACCGTTCATTGTAGATCACAGTCGTGCGCCAATACCTTCGGACTATATGGAGCAACTGCAAGGACTATTGGCAACAGATCGCCATGGAGCAGCGGTCAAGCATTTTATGAGAAAAGGGGTGGGCTTGCCTGCTGCGATCGTCGCCATGATGCCGCTCATGCCGGCGTGGAAGCATCTAAAGGCTGCTGCCCGTACACTTCCATATGATACACTTCTTACCCTAGATTATCAGAGGGGTAAAGCAATGACGTCTAACCCTTGGCCCTCTGTAACCATACCCACCCTCGTAGCGGTTGGCGGAAAGAGTCCGGGATGGACACGCAATGCGATGCAATCGCTCGCGAACGTGCTCCCTAACGCCAAGCTTCAAACCCTGGAAGGACAGACGCACATCATCAAAGCGGCAGCACTTGCTCCGGTCCTGAAGGAATACTTCGAGAATTAATGTTATTAAACCTTAACAAATATGGAGGTAGATTCTCAATGTAACCCATCGTGGGGATCGCAGTTGGCTTACGGCGATCCATGTATTCAGGACCTGGCCGAACTTGGGGTCCGATGTTAACTCTCGTCTATGAATGCCCTAATCCACAGGAAGAAAAATCCTTTAATAATTTTTTGCTAATGTGTCGATTTTGCCGTCAGCTATTCGTTGTCTTAATAAAGGGTCGGATAAATGAACGTTGAGCATGCATTTTCGATGACCCTTTTATTCAGATCATCTGGTAGTTAAACGAGCAAAGGAGACTTTCCATGTACTCAGTAACTTCAAGAGACAGCACCAAGATCGCCTATGACAAGGTTGGTCAAGGGCCGGCACTCATACTGGTAGCGGGTGCGTTCAGCTACCGGAAATTTCCGGGGCAGGTGCAGCTCGCTAATATAYTGTCAAAGCACTTCACGGTGTACAACTACGACCGACGCGGCCGCGGTGATAGCGGAGACACACAACCATATGCCATAGAACGCGAGATTGAAGATCTTCAATCCATGATTGATGAAGCTGGCGGCTCGGCACATGTGTACGGATTGTCATCCGGGGCGGTTCTTGCCCTGCAAGCAGCAGCGAGAGGGGGAAACATTACAAAACTAGCTTTACATGAACCTCCATTTGTGGTCGATGCTGCGGATCCCAAGCCGCCGAACGATTTCGTTTTGCAGGTGTCCGAGCTCATTGCTGCTAATCGCCGGGCTGAGACCATCAAGTACTTTATGACCAAGGGCATGGGTGCACCTTCATTCGTTGTCAGCTTGATGCGCATAATGCCAGGTGTGTGGTCGAAACTCATGGCCGTTGCCCACACGCTCCCCTACGATGCGGCATTGTTGGAAGAATATATGGGTGGAAAGTCGCTGCCTGCTGATCTATGGAGCACTGTGACGATACCAACACTGGTGCTCGAAGGCACGGAGAGCCCGGCTGCGCTGCGTCATGGTGCCCTGGCACTGGCAGGCGTGCTCCCTAATGCACGATTGCAGAGTAAAAAGGGACTTGGCCATACCAAGAAACTCAATACGAAATTAATTGCATCGGAGCTTGCGGCATTCTTTATGGACAAGTAATGCGTCACGAGATTGAAACTAAGAAAGGGAGTATTTTTCAATGAAAAATTCATATGCACAAAAGAGTAACACAAGTGTTATGAGGCTTCTACTGATTGCTGGTGTAGTTTCTGCGCCACTATTCTATGTAGTAGTTATTGCTCAAKCGTTTTCACGTACAGGGTTCGATATCAGGCGACACGCCATCAG
>NZ_JBFUIX010000162.1:0-6723 GCF_056401635.1 Paenibacillus sp. P4_E11
GTACATGAATGATTTTGGCTATAAAAAGCTGACAGGCGGCAAGTTCAACTGGCAGTTCAATCAAGACTATGAGTTCAAGGTGACCGCAGAAGGCAATACGATCACACTCTCGATTAACGGAGAGCAAGTTTTACAGCACAAGGATGATACGTTTGGATACGGCATGTTCGGCGTGAGTACCATTGCTGCTGCAAGAACCTACTATCGCAATATTCGAGTAACCGAGCTATGAAGATTGTCGTAATAGGCAGCGCCAATATGGATATGGTCGTGCAAACGAGCCGTGTTCCTGAAATGGGCGAGACGATAAGAGGCAATGGTTTCTTCCTGTCAGCCGGAGGCAAAGGAGCCAATCAAGCCGTCGCATGTGCAAAAATGGGGGCAGATACGTGGTTTTTGGCAAAAGTGGGAGACGACATTTTCGGCCAATCGCTGATGGACAACCTTAAGGGTTTCGGCGTGCACACCGATTTTATCATGCAAGAGCCCGGAGTTAATACTGGAGTCGCCGCAATCACGGTCTGCGAGGGAAACAATAGCATTATTCTTGATGGCGGCGCCAATAACAAGGTCACTCCAGCATATATCCGTACCTATCAAGAGGAGCTTCTCTCTGCTAAGGCCGTCATGTTGCAACTGGAAATCCCCATGGAATCCGTATATGAAGTGATTCGTTTGGTGAAAGGAAAAGTACCTATTTTCCTCAATCCAGCCCCTGCGGTTCCGATCGAAGACGCTATTTTGCAGGGTGTGGATTATTTTATCCCGAATGAGATCGAGTGCCGCATTTATACGAATGTGGATATCCAAAGCACGGATGATGCTTTTGCGGCATTAAATATTTTGCGTGCAAAAGGTATTCGTTATCCGCTGATTACACTTGGAGAAAAGGGCCTTGTTTATTATAACGGAACGGATAATGTGTACAAGAAAGGTCGCAAAGTCGAGCCCGCTGATACAACCGCTGCTGGGGATACGTTCTCAGGGACGCTAGCCGCGATGATTATTTCAGGCAAAACTATTGATGACGCCGTCGACATTGCGCAACATGCCTCATCCATAGCTGTAACGCGATTGGGTGCGCAAAATGCAATACCGTATCTCTCGGAAATCGTATAAAAAAGATTGTTCGGGCAGTGGGGCCATAACGCTAATGCAAGTGAGCGGAATTGAACTACGGGTACATGTGGGAATCCTGCAAAAATACATCATTTCTCACTCGAATCCCTTCATTTAAGTCGAAATGTTGCAGAAGTACATCATTGTTCCGCCAAACGGTCCCATTTGGAGGGGAAAGCCACGAAATCCTGCACATTTGCAGGATTCCCCTTCCGAATGGGCTTTTAGCCATGAAATCCTGCATATTTCAGGCTGTTGAGAAAGCTAATTTAACACGACACCGCGTTAATATGGTATAATATTCTAGTGAATATCCCATAGGAAGCGCGGTGTTTCTATGCTCTACACGAACGAAACAAATCCTCAACTGGATTATGAACTCGTCTGCATTGAATATATGGTCGCTCCCAATCATTTACTTCGACACATCGAAAAACACATCGAATTTAGCTTTATTCTTGAAAAAGTACGCCCTTATTACAGCGAATCGAATGGCCGCCCTTCTCTGGACCCCATTGTATTTTTCAAGATGCTACTCATAGGCTACCTCTACGACATTCGTTCCGAGAGGGAACTGGAGAGAGTGGTCAATGATACGATTTCCTTCCGGTGGTTTCTCAGACTCGGCCTAACAGGTAAAGCGCCTGATCACTCCGTTTTTAGCTGGAATCGTAAACATCGGTTCGAGGGCACGACGATTTTCCAAGATATCTTCGACAATATTGTCCAGCAGGCCATCAACTATCGAATGGTCGGAGGCCGTGTGCTCATTACGGACTCCACGCACATCAAAGCCAACGCAAACAATAGTAAATATGAAAAACTGGAAGTCACGTGTACACCTCAGGAGTATCTTCAAGAGCTAGAGCAAGCGGTAAACGGGGATCGAGAGCAATTCGGAAAAAAGCCGTTGCCTCCCGAAGAGGAGAATATTACAAAAATAATAAAAGTTAGCTCGACCGATCCGGAAAGCGGGTTTTTGAATCGGGATGGAAAACCAGAAGGGTTTCATTACCTCGATCATCGGACCGTCGATCATAAATTCAATATTATCACCGACTGTCATGTGACCGCTGGCAACGTCAATGATTCTGTCGTATACATTGATCGTTTACGTCATCAAATCGAAAAGTTTGGATTTCAGTCTTCACTGGAGGCTGTCGCGCTCGATTCCGGCTATATGACTCCTTACATCTGCCACAAAACAACTGAGTTAACTATCATGGCTGTTATTCCAGAGCGATCCACTCGTGACCATGGCGTTTTTCCAAAAGAACGATTTGTGTATCACGCTGACAAAAACGTGTACATTTGCCCGAACAACCAAGAGTTGACCTACCGAACAACAACTCGTGAAGGCTTCAGAGACTACAAGTCGGACCCAAAAATATGCGCCGAATGTCCATTTCTTACATCCTGCACAATGAACAAATCGAATCAGCGAACCGTTCAACGACATCTATGGGAGGACAGTAAAGAACGGGTAGCTCTCAATCTCCAAAGTAGCATCGGCAAGGCACTCTACCGATTACGGAACCAGACTATTGAGCGAAGTTTTGCGGATGCCAAAGTGCTCCACGGACTTCGCTATTGCCGGTTTCGGGGGAGAGACAAGGTACAGATGCAGGTGTTGCTGACAGCAACTGCACAGAACATAAAAAAGATCGCCCTATACCTCGCCAAGAAGGCGGGATGAGGCAATAGTCCTCATCTACTCCTCAATTTTCTCCTCAAACACTCCTCTTTCCTAGATTTTTTCTTCATTTTCGTAAAAAACAGGGGTTTCCCAACAGCCTGATATTTGCAGCAATTTTGAACCCGTCCTATGCTTCAAGCTGAACATACCCCATCCAAGCAGAGCACCGCTTCGCAAACAGGGCGGTGGATTCCTCACTTGCATGAATCGATAACCTGACACCTTTGAAAGACCCGCAAAACCGGACGCGGAGTGTACGGACAAAGGAAACTCCTTGAAGGAAAGCAGAACAAAAAGGGAGTGAACAGGAGAGTGGAGAAGCGAAGCGTCCGCCTTTGAAACCGATTCCTAACCACGACAACATTTCAATCCAAGGAATCGATTTCAACAGCGGGTGGAACCTCCTGTTCACTCCCTCCCCACGCGCCGAACTGAACGCAACGACCAAGGACTGTCGGCTGTGCTTACGGACGGTTTTTCTTAATCTGCAACGGAACAATTAAGACGCCTCACGTGGATAGGCTACTGCAGGTACAGTATCACGGAGGCGTCTTCCAATAAAGCTTTTTCCGAAACATCGTGCTACTAAAGTTATTTCACAGTACCGTTCGCTTTCAAGCCATCGTTCACTTCCTTGATGATTTGTGCGCCTCCGCGATCTTTCCACTCCTGGACCATTTTGTCCCAATCCGCAATCGGACGCTGTCCAGAAATCATCTTCGTCTGTTCACCGATGAGATATTTGTCCAGCTCGGCACCTTTCTGTGCTTGTGTCTCCGATATAACCGTGAACGCAGGATCGTTGAACGGGTCTTTGTTGAATTTCTTCTCCATGTCTTCAATTGTAGCAATGAACTTCTGCATTTCCGGAGATGTGTACGACGCCTTGGAGAATTCGTTCGCTTCATTGCTAGGTGCCCAAGGTTTCCAGAATTCGTGACGCTGCAGCATATACTGGATCGGCGTGCTCGATTCCTGACCGGTCTTCGGCACGGCCGAGCCGTTCACCATGTCGTACCCGACCCCTTGGCCGCCCATGATCCAGTTATACTGTTCGTTCTGAGGGTTGCGGTCTTTCAGCGGGACGAACTTGCGGCCATAGTCGACAATGTCGAGAATGCGCTTTACCTTATCAGGCTCACTCTTCAGCTTCGCTGATAGCGTCGTCAGACCGAAGAATCCGCGGCCATTCGGGTTGCCTTGCTTGCCATCAGGTTGAACGAAGAATGGGATCGGCACGACCTTCGCTTGTGGAGCGACCTTCAGCAGCCCTGTATAGTAATCCTCGACCATACCGGTCGGTGTGCCGATGAAGATCCCTGATTTGCCTGAGTAAAACTCCTTGTTCGTCTGCGCCCAGTTCAAGACAGCGAAGTCCTTCGTAACGGCGCCTTCCTTGTAAGCGTTAGCCAGTGTCTCGATGACTTCTTTACGGCCAGGACCGATCATGCCGGGGATATAATTGCCGCCCGAATCTTTATGATACCAGTTCGTGGACCACCAAGCGCCCATGTTATGAGTCGGGGAAATGTTCTCACCCAATGTAAAACCATACGTATCGTTCTTGCCATTACCATCCGGATCGTTCTTGGTGAAGGCGACGGCGACTTCCAGCAGTTCCTTGTAATTCGTAGGCATCTTCAAGCCCAGCTTGTCGAGCCAGTCCTGACGGATCGTACCGGAGAATGTGTAGGTCGGTGAATACATGGGGATGCTATATACTTTGCCATTCACACGGAATTGGTCGTAGATCGCCTTAGGCACCAGTTTGAGCGTTTCGTATTGATTGATGTAGTCGTCGAGCGGCAGGAAGGCCCCTTGCTTCGCCCATTTGAAATAGTTGGAATCCATATCCTTGATCGCTACGACGTCCGGCATATCGCCGGAAGCCATAATGACGTTGAGCTTCTCATTATAGTCGGACTGCAGGATGAACTGCGATTTGATGTTCGCATTGAACTTCTGCTTGATTGCTTCTACGCCCTTGCTGTTCGGATCGGGAAATATCGTATAGGCGAAGTTGAGAAAGCCGATGTCGTATGATTTGTTCTCTGTCTTCTGTCCAGGTTCACTGGCCTTCGGCTTGCTCGTTTCCGTTGACGTGGAACTGTCCTTCGAACATGCGGCGGCAACAGCGGCAAGCGCCAAAATGAGGGTTACATTCACCATTCTCAAGCTTCTCTTCATTCGTTCGCACCTCCAAGTTTGATAGGCAGGGTTTCCTTTCTGTTTAGTTGCAACGGGTCCCCCTCAAGCATTTTCGTATCTCAGAAACTTCTCTTCCTATACATACGTGAGTGGTCATCCTTTTACGGAGCCAATCATCACCCCCTTGGCAAAATGCTTTTGCAGAAACGGATATAGAATCAGGATCGGGACCGTCGCGAGCAATATCGCGGCCATCTGGATCGTTTCCGCCGGTGGAGGGTCGGTTAGCACTTGCTCGGTTATGGACAAGGAACTCGTATCATTCACGACKACAATCTGCCTCAGCAGCACTTGGATCGGCCATAGCTTCGGATTGCTGATGTACAGAATACCGGAGAAATAAGCATTCCAGTGCGACACGGCATAGAACAGACCGAAGGTCGCGAGAGCGGGCTTGGAGAGTGGCAAGATTATGCGCCAGAATACGGTGAACGGATTGGCCCCGTCGATAAGCGCCGCTTCGTTCAATTCCTCGGGAATGCTCTTGAAAAACTGCGAGAATACGATTAGGTTCCACGGGCTGATGAGCACCGGAATGATGAGCGCCCATACGGAATTCAGCAGTCCTGTTGCCTTTACGATCAAGTAGGTCGGGATAATGCCGGCGCTGAATAGAAAGGTGAACAGCACCATGAACAGGAACAGCTTTTGTCCATAAAACTTGCGAGACAGTGCGTACGCCATCGTCGTTGTAAACGCCAGGTTGAACAAGGTGCCGAGCGTGGTGATGAAGGCCGTAACGCCGACGGATTTAACAAACTTATTGTTAGCGAGAATGTATGAGTAAGCGTTCGTCACCCACCGTTCCGGTAATAAAATGAACGTTCTTCGCAAGTATTCTTCCATCGAAGTGAAGGACACCGAGAAGATATAGAGGAACGGGATAAACATGGCGGTGGCGAACAAGACGAGCAAGATGATAATGATGGCGTCTGCCATATAGTCGAGCCAGGTTCTGTGATGCATCGGTGTTCTCGCCTCCTTGGTCTAAAATGTGCCCATTTGAGCTAGTAGATGCCTTCTTCGCCGAAACGTTTGGCCAGTCGGTTCGCTGTAACGACAAGGATGAGCCCTACGACTGACTTGAACAAGCCTACCGCCGTAGCGAAGCTGAAGTCAGACTGCAAAATCCCTTTATAGTACACGTAGGTGTCCAGCACGTTGCCGACTTCTTCTACGTAAGGATTAAGCATGAGGAAGATTTGCTCGAAGCCGTTGTCCAACACCGTGCCTAGTCGCAAGATGAGCAAGATGATCACTGTGCTGCGAATAGCTGGCAGCGTAATGTGCCATACCCGGCGCCATCGGCCTGCGCCATCCACGATCGCCGCTTCATATAGCTCTGGATTGACCCCCGCGAGTGCAGCTAGGAATACGATCGTGCCCCAACCGGCTTCCTTCCAAATAATCTCGAGTACTAGTAACGGTTTGAACAGCCACGGCAGCTGGAGGAATTGCACGGATTCCCAGCCGAACATCGTCTGTGTGAAGCTGTTGACGACCCCGTCGCTGCGCAGGAATATCGTCACGATCCCGATCACGACGACCCAGGACAGGAAGTGCGGCAAGTAGATGAACGATTGCAGCAAGCGCTTGAACCATTCATTGCGAATCTCGTTCAGCATAAGCGCGAGCACGATTGGAACCGGGAAGGCGAAGGCGATCTGCAGGAAAGAGAGCGTCAGCGTGTTGATCAGTAC
>NZ_JBFUIX010000163.1:0-6719 GCF_056401635.1 Paenibacillus sp. P4_E11
CGTGGTGCTGTCGGGCGGCGCAACCTTGAATCCGACGTTCGCGTCGGGCACGGTCAGCTATACAGCAAGCGTAGCGAATCAAGTAGAAAGTCTGACGCTAACACCGACTGTAGCTGACGTTAAAGCGACGGTAAAGGTGAATGGCACGGCAGTGACAAGTGGGAACGCATCTAGCGCGATTGCGCTGGGCGTGGGTAACACCGCGATTAAAGTGGAAGTCACAGCAGAGGACGGCGTAACGAAGAAGTCGTATACAGTAACGGTGACAAGAGCAGTGGCACCACCACTGAGCCCGAACGCWGACTTGAGCAACGTGGTGCTGTCGGGCGGCGCAACCTTGAATCCGACGTTCGCGTCGGGCACGGTCAGCTATACAGCAAGCGTAGCGAATCAAGTGGAAAGTCTGACGYTAACGCCGACTGTAGCKGACGTTAAAGCGACGGTAAAGGTGAATGGCACGGCAGTGACAAGTGGGAACGCATCTAGCGCGATTGCGCTGGGCGTGGGCAACACAGAGATTAAGTTGGAAGTCACAGCAGAAGACGGCGTAACGAAGAAGACGTATACGGTAACGGTGACAAGAGCAGCAGCCCCACTGAGCCCGAACGCTGACTTGAGCAACTTGGCACTGTCGAGTGGAAGCTTAAGTCCAACGTTTGTCTCGAGCACGACCAGCTACACAGCAAGCGTGGGGAACAGCGTGAGCGGAATCACGGTAACGCCGGCGGTATCTGATGCCCTGTTTGCCACGATGACCGCGAGCGTGTATAACAGCAGCGGCACGCTGGTGAGTGGTCCGCTCGCGTTGACGAGTGAAACGGCGTCTTCATTGCTACCGCTGAGCGTAGGCAGTAACGTGGTCAAGATTGCAGTGACGGCAGAAGACGGTTTAACAACCCAAATATATAGCCTAACCATTCAAAGAGCCACAGCATTGACGGCTGATTCTGCAACACCGATACTAGTAACGCCGAGCACAGCGGTAACGATCACCGTTCCCTTAGGCGTAAAGAACGCAAATGTGGCCGTCACACCGATAACGGTAGGATCTAACAAAGAAGCGACGCTTCCGTTAATCGAAGTACAAGCGGCTACTTCATTAGGTATTGTGAGTATTACGATYCCAGAKGGAACGAAAATTACAGCTCCTGCTAATTGGGACGGAATGATCAAACTGCCTGAAGTACTGAGCACTAGCAGCGTGGTGATCAATAATGCTATCGTGCACGGCGTCATTGAAGTAGGCTCCTCGGATGTATCGTTAACCTTTGACCGTGCGGTACGTTTGYTGATCCCGAATCAAGGGGGCAAATCGGCCGGTTAYGTACGAAATGGCGTGTTTACGCCGATCACAGGCACGATATCAGCAGAYACCCAGGCTGCAGCAGATCGAGAAATTGCMGCWGGAGGGGATGCAAAAGTTACAGTTGGCAGTGACCTTGTCATTTGGACCAAGCACTTTACCAAATTTGCRGCTTATACACCGGTTACCCCGACTGAAAGCGGTGGCAGCGGCGATGGCAATGGCAGTAGCGRTGGCGGTAGCAGTGGCAGTAGCAGTAGCAGTGGCAGTAGCAGTGCTCCTTCTAATCGTTTTACGCTAGAGGCTTTCTCTAGTGCGGAGTTCACTCTCAACAACGTCAAGTTTTCAATTCCGGAAGGGGCTACGAACAAGACCATTCAAGTGACGGTAGATCAAGTGGCTGACATCTCAAGTCTACCTAAAGATGCCGCCTTCCAATTGCTTGGGGACGTTTATGAAGTTAAGAAAAATAGTGAGGGCGATTTCATTAAGCCTGTTAGGATCGTACTGCCTTTTGACAAGTCGAAGGTAGACTTCAACAAGAAGGAGGCAGCAGTCTACTGGCTGAACGAACAAACGAACAAATGGGTGAAGTTGGACAATACGAAGGTGGATCAAGCAAGCGGCACCGTATCTGGTACTGTCATGCATTTCGCAAAGTTCACCGTGCTCATTTCGGAACGAATTCAGACACCTTCGCCATCCGCGAGTGAATCGAACTTGACCGACATCAAGGGTCACTGGGCGGAAGCCAGTATTCGAGAATTGATCAAAATGGGGGCAATCAACGGTTATCCGGATCAGACCTTTAAACCGAATAACCCTATTACGAGAGCGGAATTCGTCTCCATATTGGTGAAGGCACTCAATCTTAAGTTGACAGCGCCGATTAGCAAGACCTTTGCCGATACGACTGGTGATTGGGCTGAGGACTCCATCAGTACGGCAGCAACTTTGGGAATTGTATCCGGATTTGAAGACAATACCTTCCGTCCGAGCGATCTGATCACTCGTGAACAAATGGTTGTGATTGTAGTCCGTGCGGTGAAGCTGAGTGGATCGAGCAAATTAGTCAGCTTTAAGGACCATTCAGTGATTTCCAGTTGGGCAATCGAAGCTGCAGCAACTGCAGTCGACAAAGGACTAATTAACGGTTATGAAGATGGCACATTTAGGGCACAAGCCAATACCACTCGTGCGGAAGCTACTGCGGTCATTCTTAAAGCAATGGCTCTTAGGAAATAATGTCATAGAATTAAGCTGAATCGATATCCAAGGGGACCCGTTTAATGTTCATATGGGTTTTCCAAAATGATGTTAGCAAAAGATTCTGAATGGGTAGCTCATCACGCTGAACAACTACGGTTCTTACACGCAAGATGTGGTTATTGGAATCACTTATACTCTATGTCCTGATCCAAATCGTCGTGATCGGCTTTGTAGCTCCGGCGCAAAAACGTGAGTTCTTATTCTATTCATAATATCAGGAGGATGCAAGGTGTTAATAATGCGTACAAAAGGATTGTATTGGTTAATGGTTGTCGTTTTGTTAATGGGTGCTATTTCGGTTAATTTCTCAACCACAGCTTATGCAGCCGTATATCCAGAAACTATTCATGAAGTCCCTGCAGCTGGGGGATTTAAATCGCCGATAATTGGGGGAGAATTCGATCACCCCGAACACGTAGCAGTTGATCTTAGCGGAAACGTGTATGTGACAGATGGTTGGAACGGCCAAGTACAGAAGTTTGATTCCAACGGTAATTACCTCTTACAATGGGGGAAAGATGGCAGCGGTAATGGAGAATTTAAGGGCCCTGATGGAATAGCAGTTGATGCTAGCGGAAATGTGTATGTGGGGGACTACGGCCGTATACAGAAGTTTGATTCCAGCGGTAATTACCTCTTACAATGGGGGGAAAATGGCAGCGGTAATGGACAATTCGATTTCCCTCAAGCAATAGCAGTTGATGCTAGCGGAAATGTGTATGTGGTGGACTCATTCAACGACCGTATACAGAAGTTTGATTCCAGCGGTAATTACCTCTTACAATGGGGGGAAAATGGCAGCGGTGATGGACAATTCGATTTCCCTCAAGGAATAGCAATAGACATTAGTGGAAACGTGTATGTGTCTGATGGTAACAACAACCGTATACAAAAGTTTGATTCCAGCGGTACGTACGTCACGAAATGGGGGGGAAATGGTAGCGAAAATGGACAATTCGATTCACCTCAAGGAATAGCAGTAGACAATAGCGGAAACGTGTATGTGACAGATGCTTGGAACTACCGTATACAGAAGTTTGATTCCAGCGGTACGTATGTTACGCAATGGGGAAGTGAAGGCGTGGGTAATGGACAATACCATCTTCCTATAGCAACAGCAGTTGACAATAGCGGAAACGTGTATGTGGTGGACTCCCTCAACAACCGTATACAGAAGTTTGATTCCAACGGTACTTACGTCACGAAATGGGGGCGATTTGGAAAATCCACCCCTGAACGAAGTTCTACTGCAACAGATAGCAACGGAAACGTGTATGTGATGGATCATATCAACGGCCGTATACAGAAGTTTGATTCCAGCGGTAATTACCTCTTACATTGGGGGAAAAATGGCAGCGGTAATGGAGAATTCGGGTCCCCTCAAGGAATAGCAGTTGATGCTAGCGGAAATGTGTATGTATCGGACACATTCAACAACCGTATACAGAAGTTTGATTCCAGCGGTACGTACGTTACGCAATGGGGGAAATCTGGCAGCGGTCATGGAAAATTAAATTTTCCTGGAGGAATAGCAGTAGACACTAGCGGGAACGTGTATGTAGCGGACACATTCAACCACCGTATACAGAAGTTTGATTCCAACGGTCTTTACGTCACGCAATGGGGAAGTAAAGGCAGCGGTGATGGAGAATTCGATTCTCCTACTGGAATAGCAGTCGATACTAATGGAAACGTGTATGTGACGGATAGTAACAACAACCGTATACAGAAGATTGATTCCAAAGGTTTGATTACGCAATGGGGAAGAGTTGGCATCGAAGATGGAGAATTGAGTTTCCCTCAGGGAATAGCAGTTGATACTAGCGGAAACGTGTATGTGACGGAGACTTTTAACAACCGTATACAGATGTTTAATTCCAGCGGTACTTACGTTACGCGATTGTGGGGCAGTAATTTCAATGGTTTCAATTTTCCTGTCGGAGTTACGTTTAACAATAGTGGGAATCTATATGTATTGGATATGAATGGTGGCATTAGAAAATTTAGCCTAAATAATAACGCTCGTATAACTAAATTAACGTTCACGGGGGGAACGCTCAGCCCGTCGTTTACACCTGATACAACTTCTTACACGGCATCTGTCGCTACTAGCGTATATGCAGTGACGATCACACCGGTGCTAGAAGATCCGATGGCGACAGTGGATGTATCGGGTGCATCCGGTACGGTTACTAGAGTCGTATACAACAATGTAGCTTCGTTCAGCGTACCTTTGAATGTGGGAGAGAATCCGATTGCGGTTACCGCCAAGGCAATGGATGGAGTGACTAAGAAAATCTACACGATCAATGTGACAAGGACCGCAGCGAACAGCAGCAATGCGGATTTGAACAGCTTGGCGCTGTCGAGCGGGAGCTTAAATCCGATGTTTGTGTCAGGCACGACCAGCTACACGGCAAGCGTGGGGAACAGCGTGAGCGGAATCTCGGTAACGCCGACGGTAGCAGATAGCAGCACGACCGTGAAGGTGAATGGTGTGGCAGTGACGAGCGGGAGTACGTCAGAAGCGATCAGCCTGAACGTAGGTGGCAACACGATTACTGTGGAGACAACGGCACAGGACGGAACAACGAAGAAGACATACACCGTAACCGTGACGAGGACGGCAGCGAACAGCAGCAATGCGGATTTGAACAGCTTGGTGCTGTCGAGCGGGAGCTTAAATCCAGCGTTTGCGTCAGGCACGACCAGCTACACAGCAAGCGTGGGAAACAGCGTGAGCAGCATCACGGTAACGCCGACGGTATCTGATACCCTATTTGCCACTGTGACCGCGAACGTATATAACAGCAGCGGCGTGCTGGTGAGTGGTCCGATCACGTTGACGAGCGATACGGCGTCCTCATTGCTTCCGCTGAGCGAAGGCAGTAACGTGGTCAAGATTGCAGTGACGGCAAAAGACGGTTTGACAACCCGAATATATAGCCTAACCATTCAAAGAGCCTATACACCGACTGGGAGTGGTGGAAGCGGCAGTGGCGGTGGCAGTGGTCCTTCCAATAATTTTACGATCGCGGCTTTCGCCGGTGCTGAGTTCACTCTCAACAACGTCAAGTTTTCAATTCCAGAAGGGGCTACGGACAAGACGATCCGAGTAACTGTAGATAAAGTGGCCGACATCTCAAGTCTACCTAAAGATGCCGCCCTCCAATTACTTGGAAACGTCTACGAAGTCAAGAAAAACAGTGAGGGCAATTTCATTAAGCCTGTTACGATCGTACTGCCTTTCGACGTGTCGAAGGTAGACTTCAACAAGAATGAGGTAGCAGTCTACTGGCTGAACGAACAAACGAGCAAATGGGTGGTACTGGACAACACGAAGGTGGATCAAGCAAGGGGCACCGTATCTGGTACTGTCATGCATTTCGGGAAGTTCGCCGTGTTCACTTCGGAACGAATTCAGACACCTTCGCCGTCCGCGAGTGAATTGAACTTGACCGACATCAAGGGTCACTGGGCGGAAGCCCGTATTCGAGAATTGATCAAAATGGGAGCAATCAACGGTTATCCGGATCAGACCTTTAAACCGAATAACCATATTACCAGAGCCGAATTTGTCTCCATCCTGGTGAAGGCACTCCATCTCAAGTTGACAGCGCCGATTAGCAAGACCTTTGCCGATACGAATGGTAGTTGGGCTGAGGACTCTATCGGTACGGTAGCCACTTTGGGCATTGTTTCTGGATTTGAAGACAATACCTTCCGTCCGAGCGATCTGATCACTCGTGAACAAATGGTTGCGATTGTAGTCCGTGCAGTAAAGCTGAGTGCATCGAGCAAATCTGTCAGCTTTAAGGACAATTCAGAGATTTCCAGTTGGGTAATCGAAGATGTAGCAGCAGCGACCGACAAAGGGCTAATTGACGGTTATGAAGATGGTACATTTAGGGCAAAAGCCAATACCACTCGTGCGGAAGCTACTGCGGTCATTCTTAAATCAATGGCCCTTAAGAAATAAATACTCAGATGTAGAGCTTTTTATCAGTTGGAACGAGTAATTTCGCCTACTTATGATACACTGAACCGTATCACAAATATGTCAGGAATCGAACGTAACTGGTTAACAGCTACGTGAAAATAACAAAATAGTATAATTAGCAAAATTTCTCTTAAGAGAGAGTTTGTC
>NZ_JBFUIX010000164.1:0-6677 GCF_056401635.1 Paenibacillus sp. P4_E11
AAGCTGTACTCCCCGTCTAGGATTGACTTCCGGTAGACATAGGTGGAGATGACGTCCGATACTTCATAGATGCCTGGGTTATACATCAGCAAGATCTTTTCGTAACCTACCTCCATGATGCCACCGACCGATAAAATAAACAGAATGATAATGATCGGCATAATCGCAGGTAAGGAAATATGTAACACTTGCTTAAATCGATTTGCTCCGTCTATTTGCGCCGCTTCATATAATTCCGGTAATACGCCGCTCAGAGCGGCCAGGTAAATAATGGAGCTCCATCCGAAGCCCTGCCATATTGCCGAGAGGACATATAGGGGACGGAACCATCCGCTTGATTGCATGAAAGCAATCGGTTCAAGACCGAACATCTTGAGAAAGACATTCATAAGACCGCTCTCTGGCGATAGCAGGATATGCATCATACCGACTACGATAACGATAGATACGAAATGTGGGAAATAGCTGATCGTTTGAATGATATTACGAAATTTCTTGAATTTCACTTCGTTAAGCAGCAAGGCGAATATAATGGGAATGGGGAAAGAGAAAATCAAGGTGGATACGCTGAGAATGATCGTATTTTTAATCAACCGGAAGAAATAGATAGAATCAAAAAACGATTCGAAGTGCTTGAAGCCTACCCAATGGCTTCCTAAAATCCCCTTGGTAAACGAGAAGTCCTTAAAAGCGACGATTACCCCATACATGGGCACGTAACAAAACAGGATGAAGTATAGGATCGCCGGCAGAACGAGCAGGTGCAAGTATTTGTCGCGCACAAACCGGACAAGGAATCTGTTTCTTGATGGGAGCGGCTTACCGCTTAACGTCTTCGGATCGCTTCGAACACTGGATTTAATAGACATGAGGGAAACCTCCTTAATGCATAGTCATCTGACGCGGACAAGAATGCGCTTTCATGAAATTGTATTTATCACATCCGGTTGTGCTCACAATCTACTACCTTCATTTACTATATTTTATTCATTAAGATAATTTAATTATATCGCATATCATTTCCTCTGTAAACACTTACAAGGCAATAATTTTAATAATTAAATTTATTGCCCCGGCACATGTTACATGATTATTCGCGTTAACTTTCCAACAAATCGGTCTCTACTACCTCCCGCTCCGAATCGAGTGAAATCTTGAATGTTTTGATCTCGCATTTGTTGAAATACGTGCTCCATTTCTTCCCCAACATCGGGATTTCAATCGTTACTGCTGTCGTCGCCCCCATGGTCTCGTAGCAACGCAAGATATAGCCGTCTCCCTCTTCCGCTTTCTTGAAAGCAGTGGCTACGATTTGTTCGGACGAGATAAGGATGCCGCTATAGGATTGCGGCAAACTGCCCTCGTGATACGTTTCAATCACATGTTCCAGAGGAACGTTAAACTCGTATGATTTGCGCACGACGCCAGCATCCTGCCACGGACCTTCATGGGGTACGAGTGAATAGGCGAATTCATGGATGCCTTGCTCCATGTACTCGCACAGATCGTYGCGCTGTCCGAAATGATCAACGAAAATAGGGCTTCGCACGAGCGTCATCCGTAAATCATTGTTTTTCACGTCGAAGCTGTACTTGCTGTCGTTCAGCAACGCCAATCCGTATGTACGTCCGTCTTCGGGAACCGCTCCGGAAACGTCAACCCATTGTTGACCTGGTTCCTCCTCACCATTGACTGGCCTTTCGATGTACCCATAAGGTATTTCATACGTCGCTTGCGGGCCGTCAACTCGTAGCGGGAACGATAACTTCAGCATCTTATGCTTCTCGCGCCAATCTAATTTAACTTTCACTTGAACGGTAGCGCTGTCCCGATGCAGCATGAAATCCTGTCTTAAGGTCGACTGACCAAAGCGGCTCGTCACCCGTAGCCGACTCCGCACCGGCCCAGCTTCAATCACCTGCACCTCGGCATCGGTGAATTTGCCTATTTCGTTGCGGAATTCAAATACCCGATGCCCCCACGTGTCGCTATCATGCTCATCGACGACGATGGGAATCGCTCCGCGGTTGTCTAACACTTCCATTCCGCTGCGTTTATCCAATAAACTTGCCACATAACCTGTATGGGCTTCGATCTCCAAACGAATAAAGCGATTTTCCAGCGAATTCGACGTAACGGTCATCTCCGAAGCATCGGAAGAATCGTCCATTTCAAACGTCTTCTCGCGATAGATCCAGTAGACGCGGTATCCCATCGCCGGAATGCGGGCAGTAAACAGTGTATCGTATTTATCGCCGAAATTCGTTCTCGACGCCCGGACGCGCTGGGACGCCATCGGCACGCCGAACTCATCCGCAATGCCATTGACCTGCTGTGGTACCTCTACAGGAGCCTCTACCTCCCAAGACAGCGGATTGAACACGACGAACGGAGCTCCGAGATTGCCTTGCTCCCACAGTATACGGTCTTTATCCCTCGTTACCGAAGTTATCCCATCGCGCATCGTATTGATCGACCACGATATTTTCTGCAAGGCTGCATTCAGCACAACCCCACCTGCATACAGGGCATGGCCGTAAGATTCTCGCGCATCCTGATACGCTTCTTTAATGCTGCAGCCTCCCATAATGTCATGAAATTGGTTGAACATGACGCTTTGCCATGCCTCTTGCAGCCGGCTGTTATCGTATGGAAGATTGAACAGATGATGGGCGATTGCATTGAATTTCTCCGCCGTCAGCAAGCGATGCTCGGCTTGCCGATTGCTCGCCTTCGTCTCCGAGTGAGTCGAATAGCAACCGCTGGCATGATGCTGAAGTTCGTCCTTAACCACGGGAAGCTGCTGTCCTATAGGCCTTACTGACTGGAAATACGCGTCGGGAGAGCTGTGCACGATCTCGCCGTCGCCTTGGTTTTCCTGGCTGGCGCGAATATCCCGTAAGTTCAAGATCGTCGGGCCTCCTCCGTGATTACCGACGCCGTAGAAACACATTTGATCCGTCCCTTGAAGCTCTGCAAGCTCCTTTGTCGCCGCAATTCTTATTCCTACATCCATGTTGGGCGGGGAACAGTATCCGTCATAAATACGGTATGCCATGACCCTGCTGCCGTCCTCGCTCTCCCACCAGAACAATTGAGCCGGCAAATTCTTCTCGTGAGTATCCGGACGTGAAAATACATAGGCGTCCATTCCGCTTAACTTCAAGATTTGCGGAAGCATGGCATGGTGGCCGAAAGAATCGACATTGTACCCTACTGTTGCTATCCGTCCGAAACGCTGCTTGAAATAACGCTGGCTGTATAACGAATGCCGGGCGAAAGATTCTCCCGATGGCAGGTTGCAGTCCGGCTGGATCCACCAACCGCCGACCACGACCCAACGCCCCTCCGCCACACGCTGTTGGATTTCCTCGAACATCTCGAGGGCATTCTCTTCTATCCACTTGTAATAGGCCGCACCGGCACAAGTGAATATAAATTCGGGGAATTCCTTCATCCTGTCCAGCACGGAACGAAACGTCGCCTTAATTTCGGCATAACCTTCCTGCCAGCGCCATAGCCAGACGGCGTCGATATGAGCGTTGCCGATCATATGTATCTTGTGAGCGCCATCTGCTATTGGTTTAATCTCATTCGTTGCGATCATATACCCATCCACTCCTTGATGATAATAAATGCGACATGATGCGACTCAGAGATTACTCGGAAAGCTCCGTATACAACTCATCAGGTACACTCGCAATATACACATGTGGAATTCCGCTAACATCCGAATTGTAAACAACGAATTTCCCGTCAGGGCTAAAAGAAGGATGAGGGTGCGTCCATTGCGGATGACTGGATGAGCTCCCCGTATAACAGAGCGTCTTATATTTCTTGGTAGCTACGTTAATGACTTGAATGCCGTGATCAGGCCAGTTCGTATCCGATACCATCCAGTTCCCGTCCAAGCTGCATGAACCGTGCCAGAAATGTTCTCCGTTCACGATATATTCGGCCTCCTTGTCGCCTTCACCTAGAACGACGATGCCTTGGCGTTCCTTGCTTAGGTTGGACATGATGCGCCCAGTCGAGCCCAACCACATCCAATGGCCGTTCCCGTATGCCAGATCGAACGGCCGTAAATTGGCGCCATCCACGTCGATAAGCCAAATACTTTTATTATTTTGTTCGGGCAATTGAAATGCGACGACTTCTCCCTTGCTAGGTTCGCATTGGACATGAGTGATGTCCGCACCTTCATAAATAACCGCAACCTCTTTGCCATCCGTGCTAAACCGTACGGCCCCGATATTCCCATTCGTTAAGACCGCTTCGACGAAATAATACTTGTCATCGAACGTGATGCAGGCAAGGTCTACTTTGCCGCTAAGTCTATCTAACCGATTAATGATTTCTTCTTCAAAGGTTTGCATCGATACCCTGCGGAACTCTTGCCCTACCGTATAATAGAGCCACTTTCCATCATACGAAAGCACCGTGCCTCCCACCCCTGGGCTATCCGTCAGCTGCACAAGCCCCATTCCGTCCGTACTCACCTTAAACACGTCGATCTGCGAATTGCGCTGCGCCGATTTGTACGAATKGAACACCAATGATTTAGAATCCGGCGTAAACGCGTTCACGTGAAAATAAAATTTACTATTGACCGTAGGAAATCCGCTTAACTGAGTGATCTTCACGCCGGTTACGCTATCCACCATAAATCTTCTTTCCGACGCGTATTGTTGTCCTCTTGCCATCGTTTAACACCTCCATTTAAAACTATTCTCGGCTTGAATTCATACTAAAGTTCAACTGGTGCAACCGCTTCCACGATCACTCGTTCTTGACTGCATTTATCCTTCGTTACGAGCAACCACTTAGCGGACTCTTTGTCCGGAGCAAGCGCGCCACCCACCGCCCATCATGTCATATCGGCCCAGGACCGTTGTCCTCCTTATTCTCGCAACGATTGCTTCAGCTCTTCAGGTACCTTGACCAAATACATTTGCGCGGTACCGCTCATATCCGAGTTGTAGACAACATACTTCCCGTCGGGACTGAAGGAAGGATGCGGATGAGACCATTGCGGATGAGATGACGAGCTTTGCGGCAAGCACAATGTTGCATATTTCTTCGTTCCGACATGAATAAGCTGCAAACCATGATCAGGCCAATTGATATCCGAAATGATCCATTCCCCATCGCGGCTGCTTGCAGCGTGCCAGAAATGTTCGCCGTTGACGATGAGCTCCGTTTCATGGTCCGCTTCCCCTTTGATTGCAATGCCTTGAGATTCTTTATTCAGATTGGTCAGTATTCTTTGCGTATTGCCCAACCACATCCAATGCCCGTTCCCATAAGGCAGATCAAGCGGGCGCGCATTCGTCCCGTCACTGTTGATTAACCATATGTTTCTGTTTTTATCATCCGGCCGATGCTGGAAGGCGATCACTTTCGCTTCATACGGTTCCAACTGCGTATGCGTAATATCATCAGAAGTGTAGATGATATCCGCTTCTTTCCCGTCAGTCGTATATCTGAGAATCGCTCTTGAACCGTTCTTCAGCGTGGCGTCCGTAATAAACACCTTTCCATCCGGGCTCATGCTTGCGTTGATCGTAGATCCAGCCGTATTCGCAGAGAGTCCCGTCGAAGGCTGTATCCCCTCAACGTATCCGATCGATTCCTCGCGATAATCGGTGATGGAGACGCGCAGCAACTCCCCATGACAAACATAATACAACCATTTTCCGTCAGGGGACACTACAGGGCTTCCCGCTTCGGGAGCATCGGTCAGCTGCGTTAATCCTGTGCCGTCGATGTTTACTTTATAAATATCGACGCCCGAATCCCGAGTCTGATTAGAAAACGCTTGAAATACAAGTGTCTGCGAGTCGGCCGTAAAAGCGTTGACATGAAAATACAACTTGATATTGATACATGGAAAAGAGGTGAGTTGAGTGATTTCCGCGCCCGTTGCCGCATCCCTAAAAAACCGTCTTTCCATGCGATGAATGGTCCCTCTTCTTGTTCCTACCACAGCGGACACCCCCTCGAGTTAGTTAACTCCTAATGACCCTATTCTATGTAGCGCTTGTTGAACAAGTCATAAAACCAGTAAACTCAAGGATTGAGCCCTTGTCGGAAGTTTTAACGTCTAATTGATTCGTTCAGCAAGCTCATCTAATTATTATAATCATAAAGTTAATTAAGGAAATTGTAAAGATTTATTAATGAATTTGTAGCGTACAAGTGGTTCATCCTCCCCCAGATATAACCCACGTTTCTAACGCATTGCCATGATAAATAACTTGCGCAAGCTCCAGAAGCTTCATTTCCACACCAGATCCGATAAACACCTCCGCTCCGAAATGCTCACTTTAGTACTTGATGGGCGAAAACTTCGCCTACTTTTTCAGATTGCCTCCACATCATATTTACTTAAGTGTTGCTTAGCCACTCGAGATTCCGCATTTCCTCTGAGAAAGATAGTGTAGGTACTTTCCTCCGTTTCTTGGAGCGGTACACAATTCATCCGCCAACCATTGAATCGATTTATCAGGCAAATAGATGGGTTCCGACCGCTGTTGGAATCCAATTTCAAAGGCGGAAGCTGACGTTTGTCCACTCCATCTGCCTGCCCTCTCTTGTTCTTCTTTCGTTTAGGAGTTTCGTTTTCCAAATGGCATTTACTCATTCCGGAATGCTGCAAAAGTGCAGGATTTTCTCCC
>NZ_JBFUIX010000165.1:0-6610 GCF_056401635.1 Paenibacillus sp. P4_E11
ATATTGAAGAGGGTACGCTTCGAATCGTTCAAACGCTGAGTCATGATGGTAAGGAACTAACAGCTGGGGCCAAGTCACAATCAGGAAATCGAGTTATATCGATCGATGCCAAAACAGTGACCGAACTGAAGAAGCATAAGAAGAGAATCGCTGCGGAAAAGCTGGGAGCAGTTGAATACACCGATCTGGATCTGGTTTTGCCCACATCGATTGGGACACCACTAACACCTAGAAATCTAATGAGGAGCTTCTACAGGTTGATAGTTAATGCCAAAGTAACTAAAATCGGTTTTCATGATCTTAGACATTCGCACGCCACACTTCTCCTGAAGCAAGGAGCACATCCGAAAATAGTTAGTGAGCGGCTAGGCCATGCAGGGATTAGAACGACACTCGACATTTATTCGCACGTTTTACCAGATATGCAGAAAGATGCAGCTACTACATTTGGGAAAATGTTTTATAAATAAACGATAGTTCTCCCCCCTCACTCAATGCCCACATTGACCACATTTTTGACCACATAAGTAATTTCACACACCATATTTAATAGTATTTATCGCACAGAATTTGGTTAAAATCGGACATAAAATACCCAAAAACACCAAAAAAACACCCCTCTCTTAATTGACAGGGTAGGGGTCAGAGGTTCGAGCCCTCTACAGATCATCAGCAAGAACCCTTGTTTACCAAGGGTTCTTTTGTTTTTGAAATGAGTTTTCCGTTCTAATAATTCGTTATTGGGGGCAAATTGGGGGCTGATTCGAAAATTCCTAACTCACTAAAAGAATAGTAGACATGATGAACTTTATTTCGAATCTCTCTGGAATATCATTGCTGATCTTTCTGACCATCTCCTTTCGTTTGATGATACACCGTATTTCTACTGACTCCCAATCTTGCCGCTATGTCTGAGAAAGGTTTATGAGAACAAGTATCGTCATCGTCATAATCCAACCGAATTGTCCTGGTATGCTGGTCTACTTTTGTAATAATTCCGGTGACGGTCCTATCTAGTCCCCAAACAAAACAAAGACCTGATTACTCCGGGCTGCTAACGTTTTTATTGTGTAATGGGGTAATAATGGCCTTGTAGGCTTGCGATAAATGAACACCGATCTCCGATCGCATGATCTCGCGCGTCATGCCAAATCGATTTTCATAGCCACGGCAAATGTATCGTGTATAGACAATATCATCGTGTGACTCGTCTGACAATACCTTAATGTCATGTTGCTTTAGTTCCCTCCTGACACGGTACAACTCGCCGCTAACCTCATCCATCACCTTAATTATAAATTGCTCCATGATCTGGTGAAGCATTATCCTGGACCGCTTCAGGTCATCAAGGCTTTTTTGTAGCATTGTTAACGTGTGAGGTAGTAGGACATATTCCCGGATTAGCTTTATTTCGTCTGTTGTCACACCTTTCGAGATCTTATTGTCCCGATTTTGGTACTGCTCCTGATGCTCGGTCAGAAGCATTTTTGTACCCCATCGCCCATTACCATCCAACTTACTCATTTGTAATGTCCCCCGATCTGTGCTGCACGCTCACGTGCTACTCCTGCTGTTGTTAACGATGATGCTCGCATAATCGACGCGTCGCCATATCGGTCTTTGATCGTGTCCAAAGCCCGCTCCAACTGATACTTGGATTCACGATCATCAAAGAGTGTCAGTTGGTACGTGCTATCATCCGACAGCTGCGTCAGAGCAATGAATACCCGGCTGATTGGCAGACCGGACCAATACTGCTCAAATAGTTTGAGCGCAGCTGCAGCAACCTCGTGTGTCAAAGATGTCGGCAACTGCAGGGTTAGCTGGCGGTTAAACCCCGAGCTGCGCTCCCCATCCGTCTCCACGACCCCGACGGATATGACACGACCTTGATACCCAAGTCTTCGCGCCCGCCGGCATACCTCTACAACTAGTTCCAGCAGCACAACCTCGATATCCTCTTTATTGCGATAAAGATTAAATCTAAGAGCCTTGCCGTGGCTGACCGATTTTAAGGCCCCGCGTATGCTCGCGACGACTGGACTTGGATCGATGCCCCGCGCTGTCTGCCAATAATACTCCGCTTGTATGTCACTTTGCTTGCCCATGCGATGTCTCATACGTCGCTTAAACTCGCCAAGCTCCAAGCGTGCGAGATCGCCTATAGTTTGGATGCCCATCCTGTAAAAGTGTGYTGTCATACGGTTTGCCACCATAAACATTTGATGGATCGGCAGCGGCCACAGGTCCGTTTCGATGTTTGTGTTGTCGAGTCTATAAATCCCATCAGGCCGCTTTTTCGAAAAGTTGTCGGTCGCCGTCTTGGCAAGGATTTTGGTCGGTCCTATGCCAACCCTTGACCAAACCCCAGTGGACAGCATGATCTGTGATTGGAGCGACCGAGCTATCTCATCTGCTGATCCAAATAATCTAATCGAGCCCGTTACATCCAAAAACTGCTCGTCAATTGAGTACGGCTCGACCTGGTCTGTGACAGTCTCAAATATCTCTGAGATCAGTCGCGATATCGTAATATAGCGCTGCATCCTTGGACGGATGACAACGAGGTCCGGACATTTCACTTTCGCCTCAAAGATTCGCTCAGCGGTTGTGACGCCGCGGGACTTGGCGATCGGGCAAGCAGCCAGAATGATACCGCTGCGACGCTCGGGATCGCCGACGGCGACCGGTTTATCACGGTACTCCGGATGCGCCGCTTTTTCGATACTTGCATAAAAGGATTGCCCGTCGATCAATAATATTGTGCGTTCACGAGGCATTACGGTTCACCAACCTGTAGGCCAGTATTCGTTCGGCTGCAAGTAACCGAGAGGCCTTCTTATCGATGTCGTAACCGATCACCTTGACACCATCAGCACTTTTGATTCGGACTCTCCGTTGCGTAATTTGACCGTCTAAGTCCTGATAAATTATTACGACCATCCGCCCAACTAGCTTCTCAATGGACATGGCCCGCCTCCTCACGAGAACGTTTGTTCTCTTATCTTAATACGAACAATTGTTCCCGTGCAACACTTAATTTATACCACTTGTCCAAAATATGATTACAATTATACTTGACTTAAAGGAGGAGATCGGTATGTGTGGTCGGTATTTTCGGGTGATCACCAATTTCAATTTACATACATATGTTATTAGAGTGTTTGCCCCTCTCAACTGTTAGTCGGTTCATTGAACCGGCTATTTTTTATTGTTCGTTACAATTTTGTTGTTTTCTAGCTATCGAGCTAACTGACAGGTTTATGCAGCTGTTTACGGTTGAGCAGTTTATTCCGCATCCATACCCCTTTTCCCTTGAGCTGCAGTTGAGTGACATTTATCATTTCGATATATTTGCCATATTTGCGCATTTGCCAGGTACCATTTACCCTTACACAATCGGTGACCCCCTCATATATTACCTTATCTTTATTAAAAGGAGGGGAAGACAAATGGGATCTGTAGGTGGCGTTGGATTTTCTTGCGGAGGATTTTCTAGCATCGGGATTATCCTTGTGCTCTTTATTTTGTTAGTTATTATTTTGCGCGGTGTATTCATCTAATGCGGCTCTTAGGACGCTAATTCCAATACATTGCCTTCTCGCTTTGGACTATCCCATGATTAGTCTCCTTATAGCCGGTTTAATGAACCGGCTATTTTTTATTTGGGATCAAAAGCGGGAACAACAATACACGCGTTTACATGCCAAAAAACATATTTCTACACATAGGCCCCCAGTTTTCTCCCATATATCCCGTTCTTCCCTCTAAGTTGACGAAACACGGTAGAACGGTATACATGATACCCCGAGTTGCATTAGCTTTAAATGTCATGACGAATCTCATTTTTGAATTGTCAGAAGGTCTAATCATCGCCATTTGAGGGCTAATCGCATTTTCCATTGTAAGAGCTTCTTTCATTCCTACACTGGCAATATCAGCAGGCATATTCCTATTACTTCTGATCCAGTAGTTAGGATGGGGCATCATCTGTCTGTTGATATAGTACGCCTGAACTTCACGACCCATTAGATTTCCTCCCGATTAATTTGGATGGTCAATATCCTATTAATGTACGGGGTTCAACTAAAAATGCTTAGGCATTTAACCCTATTTTTTATAAAATAAAAGCCCACCAGCCGAAACTAATGGGGTATACCTAAACAATGACTCTACAAACACAGGACTCCTCATGAGTCCTTTTCTTGTCCAGTTCCGCATTTTAACTTTGGCGCGGATCCGAGGCTCGACGTAAACGTGATCCCGGTCCTCTAAAAAAAGGCTGATCACTAACCCAAAGCATATTCCCGTAATAACTCCAGCTGCCTTAACAGAACCTGTTGCTTGGAACGCGAGATAAACTCCTGATCGGTTACACGGTCTGCATATAGTTTTTCCCCTCTATCTACGAACACTTGATATTCATATTGTTCCATCGAGTTTTTATACAAGAAATGATGGTTTCGCCCTGCATATTTGTCCAGACCTTTCCTCGGAATCAATCATAGAATATATTAATTCGAATGAGAGGGTGATAGAATTGGCAAACACAGATGTAAGGCTCCAACTTTTCTCCGGCTTTAATTTTACAAATCGGAGGATTGTTCTTAGACGTGGAGGTGTAGCAATTCGAGATATGGGGGCTTTTCGTTTTGATAACGTCCTTTCCAGTTTCCGTCTAAGAAATGTTTCAACTACAGATTCTGTGACACTGGTTTTGTTTTCACGAATTAACTTCCAGGGGTCCATACGCGTATTTCGCGGAAGCCAAAATGTTTCAAATTTAGGTAATTTCAACAATATAACTTCTTCCTTAATTTTAGTAGGACGCAACCTTACAAATTCCCAGATTGCTCAGATCCAAAGTACCGGTGTCCCTCCTCGTGATATTTTGGTCATCAGACAATAACAGATTGGTGAACTAGGCACAGGGATGTGCCTTTTTTTCTTATAAAGGTAGGAACGATGACCTCGAAGTCATCAAATATTTAACTTCTCCAGAAGTGCAAATGCGTATTCGAAGGAAGGCGCGATGACGGTCCTGAATGACGATAACATCATCGCAGGCGACTCCACGTCTGCCAGCTATACACCGGATCGAGAGCCGCTCACCGGTTGGGGGCAAGTTATCGACCGGTATTTCCAGCCGGAGAGTACCGTTAGGAATGAAGCCGTCAGCGGCAGCAGTTCTATGAGCTTCCGAGAGGCTGCGAGTGGGGGCGGAACGTTCCCGAGAGCTGTTTAACTGGTTGGAGCCGGGAGAACATCCCGCTTATCCAGATCGGGTCTTGCATAGTTTCCATCGTCAAAGCCTGGTCAGATCACATGGCGCACTGCCCGTACAGCCAGTATATTTGGTATGCGAAATATCCGCGGTGCTTTTCTGTGAAGACAATACGCTTTAACGACACCATCAGAGACAGATCGGATCTCAATATACCGCTGGGTGATCGAATTGTCGCTTCCCAAGTAAATAATCTCAACAACAGTCCCGATTTTCTTACTCAGCTCCCTCTCCATTACGATCGCCTCCGAACAAATAAGAACGTTTGTTCCTATTATAACCGGAACAAACGTTCTTATTCAAGATGGTTCTTTGTATAATCTTTATTTACGGCTAAGCTTCTTATTTAATTCCCATTTGTGATTTATTCATCATCTTATCAGCTTGAAACAAAAGAATGGCATTAGCGCCAATGCTACCTTCACCCTCAAATTGGTAGACCACGGTATGAATCTCGAGCCCTGTACCACCTTTTTTGCCGGATTCCGACATGACTGTACCAGGACCACCAATAATATCAATTGCCTGCGCATATGTAATACCAGATTCAAGCTTATCGAATTCAGCTTTGCTCATCGATGGCTTGTTTTTGGCTTCAGGCTTAGGTGTTTCTGTAGGCTTAGGGGTGGCTGTCGGGGCAGTTGTTGGAGCAGTTGTTGGAGCCGCAGGCGCTGTACCTGATGGAGCAACCGAGGCGTTTGGAGTACTTGAAGCGGTCTTAGTCTCTCCCCCACCTCCACATGCAGTTGTCGCTCCAACTAGTAAGGCAGTCATAATGACCCCGTAAGAGCATTTCTTTAACAAGGACTTCGTATTCCCTTTCATTGTTCACATCTCCTAGATTAGATTAGAAAACAATTCCAATTATACTCTTTCATCATAAATGCTGGAAGTGAATTCAATAAAAAAGAGCCCAGTTCACAAGACTGGACTCCGCTTCTACTCATATAAAGCATCCTTCAGCTTACTGGACATCCCGCTAGTTTTCTGAGCAGCCGATTTCACCAGCGCTTGTCGAAGACGCTTGTTCTCTTCCAACAGCAACTCGGCTTCCTGCATGAGCTCTTTCAGGAGGCGACTGGTAGGCTCATCACATGTCCCTACTGCCACTTCAATCTTACTCTTGAGCGCTTGGATACGGTCTACAGTCATATATTCAACTACCCTGTCACTTTCGCTTGCTTGTCCGTGTGCCACTCGATTTCCTGAATAAAGTCTGCCACTGCCTGCTGCAGTCTTGGAGCAATCTCATCATCCAGAATGGCTTGCCCTTGTTCTCCCCACGTGACCTGCTTGTCTAATATGAATACCCCTTGCAAAATATTC
>NZ_JBFUIX010000166.1:0-6604 GCF_056401635.1 Paenibacillus sp. P4_E11
GAATATAATCGTTCTCAATTCCGGTCTGCCCATTGCTCGAGCACCTGCTTCATTTCCCTTCTCGCTTCAGCCACTATATCTTCAATGTCCTGTTTGGACGGTTGGTCCAGATGAATACCCACAAGGACGGCAGCTGTACGATCTAGCGCACAGACTGCCGTCTTTGCAAGCTCTATAGCCAATTCACCTTCGCGATGGCCTGGCAGGGACAGAAGATCAGAGATAATGATTCGGTGTTCCGATACATAAGCCGTTGCCGTCGCGCCAATGAATAGCACTGGGTGTCATAGAAACAGGAAGTTTTTTCTCTTCTATAGCATAACGGGCTAGTTCGAATAAGTCTGGCCGCATTAAAGGATCCCCACCTGTAAAAACGAACAATGGATGGTCCATCTTGGCTATTTCATCAATCAGCTTTTTACCTTCTTCTGTAGAAAGTTGACGGGGATCGGCTCTATACTGTGCTTCAGCCCTGCAGTGCAAACATTTCAAAGCGCATGCTCGTGTAACTTCCCAAATGACGATGAATGGATTGACGTTGTAATCTCTTTCCTTATGAATAGAAATCATACAATCCGTCCTCTCTTGCAGATCTGAATCAACCTTTGAGGATGGGGATGCGATATTTAGGCTGCAGTTCAACGCCCCTATTAAGGAGACACCCAAGAATGATCTGACTCTGGTTGTCCAGAAAGTCAACCAACCTCCAGTGGATCCGATCGTAACAAGAGACGGAAAAATAGTATATCGAAATGACCGCTCAGATTACCGATGTAGAAATCTCGAAGGGTGTCTTGTATAATGCCTGGACATTCAATGGAACTGTTCCCGGTCCAGTCCTTCGTGTTCAAGAAGGAGATACCCTTAATCCTATCCTGCCAACACTCCAGGGGTTTTCATGTACCACTGCGGAACTAAGCCGGTGCTAGCCCATATCGATCTATTGGTAGCCCCTATATCACTTCCGTTGCAATCGGAAACGAGATCGGGCAACTGCAAGCCAAGATCTTCGATCTCATGCATGCCAAACATAACGGTAACAATATGGCTTTGTTCAATGCTGTGAAAGTGAAGCAGCACCTATTTTCTGTTTTGGATACTGTTCTGTCCATATCCCGTTATAAAGCGGGGAGTTTTGAAAAAATGAAAAAGTCCGAAAAGTTTGAATCGGTATTGAAATATATCGAAGAGCATCTTGGCGAGAAAATAAAAGTTTCCCAATTGGCCGGGCTTAAGTTCGTTTCAACCTCGTATTTCTACAAAGAATTTCAATCGTTCGATTTATCCCCGATGCAGTACATCCAAGCACAGCGATTTAAGAAGGTTTTTTCTATTTATCGGTACAAATTCTTGTCATAAGTCGATGGCTAATCGGCGGCTCTACAGTCTAAAAGCTGGATCCTTTTCGGGAGCTGAACGAATGGCTGGAGGAGATTGCACTGCGGGAGTGTTCATTCCAGTAGATACCGGTTCAACAACATTTTTCTATAATGTCTCGGGCTATTGCCATACATCGATTTGAAGAAGCGGATAAATGGAAACGTACTATCAGCCAACTAGGTTAGCAATTTCTCGTATCGTCAAATCGGAAGTTGCCAATAAATATTGCGCCGCCGCCCTTGCTGCCTCCGTCCGGTCCCATATCGATGATCCAATCCGCTTGGCTGATCACATCTAGGTTGTGCTCGATGACGATCACCGTATTGCCGGCATCCACGAGGCGGTTCATGATCCCCAGAAGGTGACCGATATCTGACATATGCAGGCCGGTCGTCGGCTCGTCCATCACGTAGATGCTGCCCTTCTTATGCAGCTCGCTTGCCAGCTTGATTCGCTGGCATTCCCCGCCCGAGAGCGTGCTGAGAGGCTGGCCGAGTGTAATATAGTTCAGTCCCACATCACTCATCGCCTGGAGCTTGCGCACAACCTCTTTTAGCTGAAAATAATCCAATGCCTGCTCCACGGTCATCTCCAGCACTTCTGCTATTGATTTGCCGTTTAGCTTGTATGCGAGCACCTCTTCCTTGAACCGTCTACCTCCGCATACTTCGCATGGCAGCTCCACGCTGTCGAGGAATGCAAGGTCTGTAGACACAACACCCAGTCCTTGGCAGTTCTCGCAAGCACCCTTGGAGTTGAAGCTGAACAAGCCTTGGTTGACCTTATTCGCGGAAGCAAACGCCTTGCGCACATCATCCATAATGCCCGTGTAGGTCGCCGGATTCGAGCGTGTTGACACCCCTACCGCCGCTTGGTCGATGACGATCGTTCCCGGATGCTGGCTGAGGAATACTTCGTTAATCAGCGTACTCTTGCCCGAGCCGGCGACACCCGTAACGACTGTCAGCACTCCGGTTGGAATATCTACACTCACGTTCCGCAGGTTGTGCAGTGTGGCATTCTTGATGGGCAGCTTGCCGGATGGCTGCCTGCAATCGTGCTTCAGCTGGAGCGGCCGCTTCATATGGGTGCCCGTCAGCGTACCTGCCTCCAACAGGCCTTGGAAGCTTCCTTCATACACGATGGTACCGCCACGGCTGCCGGCGTAAGGCCCGACGTCGACGATATGATCCGCCAACTTGATCACATCGGGATCATGCTCGACGACAATCACGGTATTGCCCTTGTCACGCAGCTTCTGAAGCAATCCATTTAACCGGTGAACATCACGGGGGTGCAAGCCAACGCTGGGCTCATCGAAGATGTAATTGACATCCACCAGACTGCCGCTCAGGTGTTTCACCATCTTGACGCGCTGCGACTCGCCGCCGGACAATGTATCAGTCTCACGGTCCAGCGTCAAGTAGTCAAGTCCGATATCCACCAGATGCTGCAACCGCTCCGTCAGCGACTTGATGACCGGTGCGGCGACAGGATCGTCAATCTCCCGAATGATGCGAATGAAATGTCCGACCTCCATGGAGGACAACTCCGCAATGTTGTGTCCATTGATCCTGCAGTTGAGTGCGGCCTGACTGAGTCTCGCGCCGTGGCAGCTGGAGCAGTTACCCTCGGTGATGTACGGTGCAACAGCTTGTTGTGTGCGCTCTGACTTCGTCTTCACATCCTGCTTGATGTATTTGTTGGTAAACTTCTCAATGACACCTTCCACAGTAATATTCATTGCCTTCCCTGCGAAATCCATCTTAACTTTCCTCGCCTTGCCGTACAGCAGTTGTTCTAAGTCCTCATCCGAATAATCGCTTAGCTTCTTGTCGAGATCAAAGGGCCCCGACTGTACGATCATGTTCCAATCCCAGCCGTTCACCGCATAGCCCGGCAGCATGATTGCTCCTTCATTCAACGACTTTGACTTGTCCAGCGCCGTGCTCATGTCGACGCACAGGCTGCGACCGATCCCGTTGCACTCGGGACACATGCCTTGCGGATCGTTAAACGAGAACATGTTCGCTTGTCCAACATAGGGCTGACCCACTCGGGAGAAGAGAAGACGGAGAATGGGAGAGATATCGGTAATCGTGCCCATCGTGGAATGGGAACCGCCGCCCAGCCGCTTCTGATCCACAATAACAGCCATGCTCAGGTTCTCGATCGCGTCCGCATCCGGCTGCGGATAGCGGGGCAGGAAATTGCGCACGAACATGCTGAAGTTCTCATTCAGCAATCTCGTGGATTCTGCCGCGATCGTATCGAAGACGATCGATGACTTGCCGGATCCGGATACCCCGGTGAAGATCGTGATCTTCCGCTTGGGAATGCGCAAGGATACGTTCTTAAGATTGTTTTCCCTCGCACCCGAGATTACGATATACTCCTGATTAGATTCACTCATGCTTATCATCCTTTCGATCGTGTTAATTTCTACTTATATTCACATTGTACCATTCATCGTGTATTGAAAGTCGGGCAGCCCGAACTTGCACCTGTTATTGTTCTAACCAGGAGGTGATGCGATAACTTTTCTCGAATATTCAGGGTGTGTCTGTACTTTACTGACTTTGCAAAGAATACCTTTTCACGTTATCCACCTCTTCGGCATAAGTAAGGCTTAGATAATAGGGCGATCACATACTAGCTTTATCCATACTCACTTAGTGTGAACTCGACCCGAAACGACAAGAACTTGTCAGATTGTCCGAATCAACATAAACCGGCTGCAAACTACATGCAGCCGGTTTATGTTGATTCGGGTCAAGCAGGATTCAACTATCGTACTCATTAATTTAGCATTGGGGAAGGAGATATTAATTACCGAATGCGGTTATTGTTCCAACACCTTTTCAAACTCACCGAACCAATTACCCCAGCCATACCTAGCTGCCTTCGAGTCCTTGAGTATTTGAGAATCCGGTTTGTTCGAGACGAAGTTTAACCTTTCCGTCTCCTAAGTCCTGCAGCGTCCAGGTGACCGTGTGCTCCTCACCGGTGACTCCCCAAGTATAGGACAACCGGTTTGGTGCGTCCACGATAAACACTTCGCCGTCAATAATTCCATTTCACCATTCGGACTGCTGCGTGAGAAACTGAAAACGGTATCCTACGACGGGCTTAAAATCATTTTCCATGATCCACTAAAAGATCGCCAATTCACCGTTAACATGCTGATAACTTAATAGAGCTGTCGGCATCGTTCCGCGGCAGCTCTGAAGCGGAACTTCGATATTTCTCATGCCTTATTTTCTTTTAAAAAGCTCTTCCAGCTGGTAATCATACCAAAATTTCAGCTTATCTTGCGTCAGTTCTCGAACTTCGTTGTATTTCTCGGATAGCGTGAACAGCCTTCCCGTGTCGTCCATCACAACTCTGCCTGTCACAGGCGGTGCGACGGGCAATAGATCATAATTGGAATCGATCAAATAGACACCATCGTTATCCGATACTTCCATATCTAGGTATCTGTTGTAGACTCGGAAGTACATATTCCCTTGAGCATATCCAATGTAACCTATATCTTGGTAGCCAAACTTCTCATTTGGGAAGCGCTGATTGATCAGTTCCAGCGTCCCATCGGTTCGCAACAAGGACAGCGTACCCCGCAGGTGTCCATTGCTTACTCTAATATTGCCTGGCGCTTGATTGTAAAACCAGACCGATCCGTCCGGAGCAAGAACCGGTGTTCCAAGACTCGCTTCCAATCGTTTGGCTTCCCCACCATTAATCAAAAATGTAGCCGTTTCGTACGGCGTATACGGCGCTGGGATATGATTCAAATAACCGATGCTCACACTAACCAGTGTCGTTTGATTACTAAGGACAAGCTTGCTAGCGGAACGCCTGATCCCTCTATCCTCATATCGAGGATTTTCCTTATAGTATTTATCATGCTTATCCTGAATCTCCTTCCAGGACATGAGCCGGGTCCCATTAAACTGTAGGTCTTCTCCTGCCTCCTGCAAGTCTTCATCCGAATTGACCCATTGTAATTCCGATTTATTGCTTTGCTCCTCCGCCCGTTTGGTACGCGCCGCATCCACGATCTTCCTCTCCGATTCATCCAGAAGCTCGGGGTCGGAGTCCAGCGTCTTGCTCAGTTTCGTTAATTGCATATTACCCTGAAGCATCGTAGTAAGATACAGGAACTCATGATCCTCATGATAAATGTCCGTCCACAGCTTATTTTGCCAGCTCAGAATCGTGAAGCCCTCCCGATCGTCCCAATAAGTTTTCCAGTGAAACGCATCATTAGTAAACCGCCAAGTCATCGGAAAATAGGTCACATTTCGAAAGGATAATATAGGATAGGGCTCCTCGGACTGATGAATCGGCTTGTCACCGATTCGAACCGGATAATCAACGACTTGAGCCGAATAGTTGCCCTTCGGATCGTTCCGGTCGGATCCCAGCTCGGGCTGGGGCATGCCTCCGCCGCCAGTTACCCGAATGCGCAGTCCTTCCGCCTCATTCCATGAGGTGTCCAGACCTAGCGCCCGGCTGTATTCCCAGGTCATAGGAAAATAGGTGATATCTTTGTAAACCAGCAGCGGGTACTCTGCGTTACTGCTGTCTATGCTTTTGCCATTTAAGGTAACGGGAAACGACGGAAGCTGAACCTTGACCACCGCACCGGCAGCGGAAACAGTTCGCGGCGACTCAGAAACTGTAAGACCGCAGAGCATGACAAGCGCAGTTACCCCGGTAACCCAATTTTTAAATAGCATTAAGAGTCCTCCCTTTTACATAGATTTGAATTATTATTAGTTTTATCCTCACACATTAGACGTCGTCTGCTCTAAGGAAGTTTCTGTAATTTTTTATTTCAGCAGGTGCAGATGTACCAGTAATTGGACTCGTAATGTTGCTCTTTGCGTTAATTTGCCCGCTAACTGAGTGAAGGGCTGCCACGTGGCAGCCCTTCAAATGGACCTCATACATTTTTCCCCCGCGATGAATACCCGTTCCATATTGCTTATCTAAATTATTTTGTTCCACTTGATTATTATATTGTACACTTTTGAACATTCGTCCCTTTAATTTGACAGACAATATTCGTTATACCACTTTCTAAGTTGATTAATTTGAGCCTGATGATAGCGGCTATGGTCTGCCATATGCCATAGGCCCCAGCGTATGGTTGCTTGCTTTTCATTTTCATGTCCAAAAGTGACAACTATATCTAGGTCAGCATCTGTTAATTGTGTACATG
>NZ_JBFUIX010000167.1:0-6546 GCF_056401635.1 Paenibacillus sp. P4_E11
GCGCAATTGCCGTCAGTTCGGCTCTGACTTCGCCCAAGCGCTTGAAGTGTATTTGTTTCAAACGGATGGAGAGGAGGAGGAGCGCGGAAAATGATGATGGACCACAATTTGTTAGCGGCGATCCCGGAGATCCACACGCGGTTCACGCAACTGCCGAACGAGAAGGGGCACAATGCAGTGTGGGATTTCGTGCGTTCCCCCGATGACCGCTTCTATATAAGCGTCTGCGGCGAGAACGAGAAGCCTTTAACCGCTGTCCTGTATGAATATTACCCGAATACGGGGGAGCTTCGCTTCATCTTCGACGTGGCGGACGTGTGGATTGTTGATTCACAGCAGATGCCGCCGAGCAAGATCCACACAAGCATTGATTTCCTGCCGGACGGAAGGCTGATCATGGCCACTCATAATACGGCCCCGGCCCCCGGCCATATGCAATGGATGTATGAGCAACACTATGAAGACCCATGGGAAGGTTATCCTGGCTCCATCTTGATGATCTTGAATCCCGATACGAATGAGGTTCAGGTCAGAGGCATTCCGGTTCCCCGAGAAAGCATCTATGGCGGGATGCTGGGTAACGATCCACGGTACTATTATTTTCTCGGTTATATGCGTGGGCATTTCTACAGGCTGGATTTGGAAACGAATGAGGTTAAGGATTACGGCAAGGTATCGGAGTTCTCCTCCTGCAGGCTTGTTAAGGATGACAAGGGACGATTGTACGGGAGCTCTTATACGGGAAGCTTGTGGAGGTATGATCCAGAGCGGGACGAGGTCGAGGATTTGAAGGTAAGATTCATGTGTCCCGATGGAGGAACGAAGCAACGAAGGCAGTTCATCTTCGGACTTCACTCCCCGCGAGGAACCCTATTGATGGTGGACAATATGGATGGGGAAATGATCGAGCTCCATCCGGAGACGCTGGAAGTGACTCGACACGGGTACATTCATCTTCGCCATCAACAGCCGGTCAAGCCTTATGGGATCGGAGGACTGGCTGCCGATGAGAACTTCGTCCTCTACTACGGGCTGAAAACGTATGATGAATATTATCCGATTCGTTTGGTTAGATGGGATATTCTGAACGGAGGGGAGCCGGAGAATCTCGGTCTTGTCACCCCCGGGGGGAAGGATTCGCAGTACATCTGTGAGATGATCTTCGACCGTGACGGTTGGCTTCATATGGTCGACGTATGCGGGGAATTCTCTCCCTACATCTTGGCCGTCGATATCAACCAGCTGCAGCCGCCTGGCGCCGAAACGCCGAGTGCACTACTCCGCCCCTATTCCGAGCCGGATTGGAATCGGGTTGGCAGCTCGGCATTCATGCACATTGAAGCCAAGACGATCCATACTATACCGCTGCATCAACTGATGAATTGGCGGGATACGGCGGTCAGTCATGTGTCCGTAAGGAATGGCAAGGTGTATTCCGTTAGCGGCAAGGAGCGCGTATACCTGATGGTGTCCGAGTCCATAGGTGAGTACGCTGAGCAAATAACCGCCATACATGACGGAGGCGCTCCGGTAGGCTGTGTAGATATCGATGCGGATACAGTTGCGATCCTGACAACGGATGACCGCATCCTGCTAGTCGATCTCGACTCGCGAACGATCTCGATCCGAATCGTGGTTCCAGTGGATATAGAGCTTACGAGGCTCCATTTCGCACTGGATCGGAGCACGCTGCTGGCCAGCGACCGGGAGGGAAGCGTATATATGTGCGACTTCGGCGGTCACTTCCGCAAGCTTGATCATATCCACGTGGAAACGAGCGAAGCGGAGATCATCAAGCTGGATAACCATCGGCTGCTGCTGTCCGCCCGCCATGATGAACTTCGGGTGTATGATGTGACCGAGATGCGTTGCGAGACGCTGTCGGTGCGAGCTCCTTCCATTAGAGGCCGAGCGTTCAAGGCTACCTTGACAGGGGGAGCGCTGCTGGCTGACGGAACCGTAGTGGCCGGAACGTACGATGGCCTCTTATTCAGTCTCACACCGGATTTGCGCAAAACGACCGTGTATGGCAGGCTTTACTCGAGCGGCCAGCTGCGTAATTTTATCCAGCGGAATACGGATGAGATTATCGGGATATACGGTGGCGTCAAGGATGCGGGGCATGTGTTCCACTTTTCACGAGAACGTGGTTTCGTTGATTTGGGCAGACCGCGAGTAATCAAGGACAATGTAGAGCTACGTGAAATCGATACCGAGTGGGCTAATATTCATCACATCTCGCGTCTGGCGTATGTGCAAGAGGACGATTGGTTGTATGTAGCGTCGGGAGAAGGATACGGGTGTGTCATTGGCTACAAGGGCGTCGCATTCCCGTGATTGTGTTCGGTATAAAGGATAATTAAAGACATTGGCGAATATACAAAAAGATATGCTTTCTATTAAAGGGAGGGATTGGAGTGGCTAATTTGTTAAGTGGATTGTTCGGCAACTACTCGGATGTAACGGTAGAGGATCTGAAGAGTAAATACGGGATGTATCTCATGCCCGAAGAGCAGATCCAAATGGGCTTCAAGCTAGTGCGCGATACGTTCATCGTAACGGACGAACGGCTCATCCTCGTCGACCATCAGGGAGTTACAGGCAGCAAGACAAGAGTCGGATCCATCCACCTGGACTCCATCTATGAGGTAAGTATGGAAACAGGAGGGACCGGGTTCGACGACAGTCAAATGACGATCCACTACATCAAGTCGCCTTACTTCAAGTCTAACAATGTGCAGGTGGACTCCTACAAGTTCGAGTTCGGCAAGAAGTTCAACCTCCAGCCCCTATACGTTGCCTTGCTCACGCTGGCCCATCAGAACCACAAGCGTATAAACGGCTAATTACTCCAATGAGACTGTGTCGCCAATACGCATCACTCCTGTATGAGCAATGGAAGCATACATGCCGAACGTCAAGCTAGTTTGCTTATGTAGCAGTTGGAGAAGGGATTTGTCCTTCTGGCGTGTATCCGGGTCGAGTGTAATCATCATGCAGCGTTCGCAGAGCACATCTGCCTGGAACGTGGCCGACCCGATATGCAGCATACGGCCCGCCCATGCTGCTTCTGCAAAAGGGCTTTCCTCCAGCAGGGACACGACAACGTTAGCGCGAAACCGTCTAGGGTCGAGTGACTTACCCCAATCGCGTTCGACTTGCTTGAGTGATGACTCGGTGACGATCAGCACGCTTGCCGCATCGACCGCCAGCAAGTCCGGTGATGAAGGCGAGTGCTGCTCGAGCGAGATCGGCCGGTTGTATTGCTGTTGGAAATGTTCGCGGAGTTCCTCATCCCATCCGAAGGTTGACCCATCAGGTGCTGTAATGGTCAGACGCGGAAACTCCAGCCCGCCGCCATCTTCCTGAAACTGTGCCCGATAACCCAACATGCCGGGGAGTTGCCGGGCTGTGACGAATCGGTCCCAACCTTGTTGACTAGGGTCAATAATGGCATGACTTCGGTCCCCGTACAGTCCGTATGGTTCAACCGTGGAGGTTAGCAAGGGTTCGCCCGCAAAGGATTTCACCGGATAACGATTCAATTGCTTTACATGACCAATGATCAAGAGTAACACCTCCGGCATCAATAGAAGATGTCCCCTAGTATATCATGGAACGAAGAAGAGGCCTACCATCTCAGACGATGGCTGGCCTCTTTTCTCTGCGTATTACATTCGTAGAATTTGATTCTACTTCTGCGCTGGTGTCACATCCACAACTATTTTCCATGCGGTTCCGATTGGTGGCAGGCTCCTAGTCATTGCGGGACCATAGAATCCGATTACTTTCGTACCCTTCTCTATCTTGCTTGCTTCAACAGGAGCCCCGTTCTTATCGACGATCGCCGTTTCGCTTGTCAAGTTCAGTACGACTTCCTCTTGAGACAAGTCAGTTGACTTCTGACCCTTGATCCGCACACTTTTATTGCCTTTCTCGTCGCTTCTTACTTCCACGACTTCTCCAGCCGTACCTAGCATATCTGCTTGTGCTTTAGCATCGCGGACGGTTATCGAGTATGTTGGAGTTTGCGGCGGTAAGCTCATCGTAGTCACCATTGAATGCTCGACGTCCACGGTCATGCCAATATGTAGATCGGATAAGCTGATCTTGGTGCCGTCAGCCTGTTGGATAACTGTTTCTGGGCCTACATTCAGCACGATGCCTTCCGTACCGACGCCTTGAATGTGGACGGACGGGCGTTTCTCATCGTTGTTAATGGCCGTAATGACGCCAGACGCCTGCACGCTCTTCTTCGGTTCACTAAGTGTGATCGATACCGAGTTGCCTTCGGTCACGACCGATCCGTGTAATATTTTGCTTGCAAAAGACGCGGGCACGTACAGCTTGTTGTCAACCAGTTCAGGGGCAGCGCCAAGTGTAGTTAACATTTTGTTGATCGTGTAGACGTCTTCGCCAGTCTTCACGGTAGTGAACAGTGGGCCTTTAATCAAGTCTACGGAAAGGTTCTCCTGGTTCCATGTCAGCGCGAAGCCTAATTTCTCAGTAACTGCACGTAGTGGAATCATAGGCTCAGTTCCAGCTATAGGCTGGAAGCCGGTGTCCGTAAGGGCTTCTCCGTTAATTTGAATGGATACAGGCTGAGCAGTCATTATAGTGTTGATAGGTACGGCAGTTACTTGCGGCGAGTCCGTTGGTGTGGAGGCGTAGGCAGCTCCAGTGGTCATCATGGCGGATAAAGTCAGGACAGCCAAGCTTTTTTTCATAGTTGATTTCATAGTGTTAGTTCCTCTCTGAAGTTAGTTTGAAAATCGTTTTCATAGTTCCTAACGCAGCCGGGTGAAATAATGTTGCAGGAACATGTGGGAGCAACCTAAACAATGTTTCCTGAAATTAGTAGCTGTGATCCATGATCCGATGTCCTTGTTCGAGCTCGACCTCTTGGAAACCAGCCATATGGCGCGCTTGATACCCGATTGGTTTGTTGCTGCCTATGAGAATCACATTCTGATAATACGTGACACCCTCATTTGGTAGGATGAACGATTTGGTATAGGGATATACTTCGCTTAGCGTCGTGTGGATGGCGATTATGAGCTTGTCCGTTTCACTCTTCCCCATCAGATTCATAATGAGTGATCCTTGGGAATCGAGCTTGTCTTGGGTTAGTTGGAAAAATTCCATGGATGTTAGATGCCGAGGCGTTCCCTTATCTGTAAAGGCATCCAACACAATATAATCATAGGCATATGAGGGTTGATCGCCGAGAATTTGACGTCCATCCCCAATGATCACATTATCCTTGTTGTACCCGAACCACCTCCGGCTTAACTCCACTACCTTGTCGTCGAGCTCTGCTACCTGAACCCTCTTATCCGACAACTGGTCGGCTATAGTCCCGATCCCGTGCCCGATGACAAATATATCTTCGAAGGATGGAGTGTTGCACTCCATTAGGTGGATCATCGCTCTCGGGTATTCGAACACGATACGTACCGGGTTATTCAAATCCATCGCCCCTTGTACAGCCTCGTTCGAAAACTGTAGGACGCGGAATCTACCCTTCTCACCGTATAGTTCGGTCGTATCGTAAACCGTGATTTCTTGATTAGATTGGCTGAATTCCTTGCTTAGTAAGTGCAAGACATTAATCTCCTTCGGGTGTAAGGTTGAGGCCTTGAGTCACGATAGATCTAGTATAACGAATTCCTCCATTGCTTGTCGGGTACAAATGCCTTTACAATTGGAGTATCTTTCAATATGAGGTGTAAGGGATGTCATTCCGTATCGTTCGAAGTAATTAGTTGTCGGGCTGGAGAACAAACGCGTGCCAGCCACCAAGGGGATTCTCTGCCCTTTTGGTCGTAACCAAAAACTAATGATTCGAGGGTGAGGAACGATATGAACATAATCGATTACAAGAACTTTTATGATAAAATTGGACGGCTCAACGGTTGGGACTTTAGTCAATTACAAGTTGTAACGGAAGGCGTGCAGTGGGATTTCCACACCAAAGTTACCCGTAGATGCAAGAAGTCCGATCTGCTGCTGGATATCGGCACTGGCGGCGGGGAACGATTGTTATCCCTCACGGACTCTGCCTTACTGCTAGTGGGGATCGATCAATCACAGAGCATGATCCAGACCGCTCATGCGAATCGGCAAGAGACCGACAAACCTAATGTACGCTTCATGCAAATGGATGCGGAACGTCTTGAATTTCCTGCGAACTTCTTCAACGTAATAACGTGTCGGCACTCCCATTTCGATGCATATGAGGTCGCCAAGGTATTGGCAGAAGACGGTGTTTTCCTTACGCAGCAAGTAAGCGAGGGGGATAAACTCAACATTCATCAAACGTTCGGAAGAGGACAGAATTACGGGACAGATGAAGGATTTCTGAAGGATAGGTACCTCAAGGAGTTGGCTGAAGCCGGATTTACGGACATTCAGTCCTATGAATATGATTCTACGGAATACTATCGATCGTACGAAGATTTGGTATTTCTGTTGAAGCACACGCCGATTGTTCCGAATTTCGGTGAAGTTGAACATGACTTCGAACTCCTTCATACATTCATTGAA
>NZ_JBFUIX010000168.1:0-6504 GCF_056401635.1 Paenibacillus sp. P4_E11
TGTGTACAGTGATTTGACGGAGCAAGAGAAGCAGCGAACAGCGGAAATTAAATATGATATGGAGCAGATGCGAGAGGAATTCGGATTCGGTTTAGCGGAGCAACCCTTTGCTTTTCTTAATGAATTTCAAGGAGAAGAGTCTGTAATTACAGACTCTTCCCTTAGGGCGGAAGCGGAAGAAATTTGTTTGGACGACCAATGGGGCGTAGCGTTTAGTGTAACGGCGGTAAATAGCCGGATGGATATATTCGTCAAGCGGTTCATCGATAAGGTACAGAAGCGTTTTGGCATTCAGCTTCATAATGATCGAGATTCGACTTATGCGAAGCGGATTGAACTATCGGTTCGTTCCGGGGATCATCTCCCCGCTGAAAGTCACTCCTTGATGATCGGTCCGGATCATATAGCGATCAACGGTTGCGATGAAATTGGGGTATGGAGAGGGCTCCAGCATTTGGTACAAATCATGACTGAACGCCGAGCTCCCTATCTTACCAAGGGTTATATAGAGCGGATGACCCGATACGATTTGAGGTACAACTATTCCCATTTTGCCGTGTATGGCGATCCTTTGTTGGAGCCAGAGCTTGATCCATACCCGGATGAGCTGCTAGAGAGGTTAAGTGATTTGGGCATCAACGGAATATGGCTGCAAGGGATCTTATACCAATTAATTCCTTGGAGTAAAGCACCGGAACGAAGTCTTCACTGGGAGATTCGCTTGGAAAACCTGCGTAAGCTGGTCGACAGAGCGGCATCCTATGGAATTGGTGTTTACTTATATTTAAACGAACCACGATCGATGCCCCTTTCTTTTTTCGAACAGCACCCCGAATGGAAAGGGCATGAATTGGATGGATATGCAAGCTTATGCACCTCTCAACCGGAAGTACTGAGCTATCTGCGGGAATCGTGCGCCGAACTCTTCAAGCAAGTATCGGAGCTTGCGGGTGTTTTCACCATAACGATGTCAGAGAATCTGACAAATTGCTATTCCCGGAGCTATCCTAACGCACCTACCAACTGCCCGAGATGTGCACAGAGACCTATAAATGAAATTGTTGCAGAAGTCAACCGGGTGATTGCCGAAGGCATCTACAGTGTGAATAAACAAGCCAAGGTTCTTTGCTGGACTTGGGGGTATACGTATTATCGCGGCTGGACTCCCGAGGTCATGCAGCAGACGGTAAATGATTTGCCTGCGAACGTTAGTTTGATGTCAACAAGTGAATTTGAGCTTGAAACCCAAATAGGTGGTGTCCCATCCAAGTTATCGGATTATTCCATTTCCCAAGTCGGACCGAGTACCAAATCAAAAGGATTTTGGGAGATGGCAGCATCTCGTAAGTTGACAACAGTCGCCAAGGTGCAATTTAACACTTCCTGGGAATGTGCTGCTATTCCGTATCTTCCAGTCATCCCTTTAATTAAAGAGCATTTGCATAATTTGGCAGAAACAAGGGTCACCGGTCTGATGTTGAGCTGGACTTTGGGTGGATATCCATCCATGACACTGGAATATGCATCCCATTATTATTGGAACGAAGCGGGAAAACTTCCGATGGATACTCAAACGTTTGCTGTCCTCAAGTTTGGAACGGAGGTCGGCCCGGTCATCGCCGAGGCTTGGGTTAAATTCAGTCAAGCGTTTCATGAATTCCCCCTTTCCGGATCGATCTTATATACAGGCCCGCAAAACGCCGGACCTGCCAATCGATTGTATTTGAAGCCGACGGGATACAACGCGACCATGGTTGGTTTCCCCTATGATGATTTGAAATCTTGGCGGGGCAATTATCCCGAAGACATATTTGCCGAGCAGTTGCGGAAGATTGTGATGGGCTGGCGTGAGGGCTTGATCCTCTTGAAAGCTGTAGAAACAAAGGCAGAGCCGCATAGTCTTGTGCAGTTCCGTGAGATGCAAAGAATGGCTTTAGCCACCTACCACCATTTTTGCAGCGCTTGGCACCAAACGGAATTCATTCGGCTAAGGGAAAAGTGGAATCCATTGGAGGAAGGTTCAGAAAAGAGTGAATTGGCGGCTACCATGCGGCAAATTCTGATCGAGGAGCGGAAACTGGCAGGAGCCCATGCTCAGTTGATGGGTGAGGATTCCAAAATCGGGTTTGAAGCGAGCTGTCATTATTTTTATACCCGTCAGGACCTGATGGAAAAAGTCCTAAATTGTAATGATCTGTTAAAACAATTATCCATAACAGAAAAAGGATGATTTCACATGGGAGAAACCATCGGAAAACAAACTTTTCAAAAACAAAACGTGAGCGAAGAATTAATTAATATCATTAAGAAACAAATTTTATCTGGGGAATTGAATCCCGGAGATCGCATCGTGGAAACCAAGTTAGCCAGAGAACTGGGACTCAGCCAATCACCGGTTCGGGAAGCTTTGCGGCAATTGCAAGGGGAAGGGATTATTACTATTGTTCCGAATAAAGGGCCTTCCGTAGCAACATTGGTAATGAAAGATGTATTCGAAATTTACACGATACGTTCCATGCTAGAAGGTTTAGCAATCCGCTTGGCCACAAAACATGCCACTGATGAGGATATTGAAGCTCTGGAAACTTTTTTTAATAGGATGAAGGATAAGCTCGCAGATGATTCCGTGCAATATTTACTGGAGGATTCTTTACATATTCATGAGACGATTATCAGACTTTCCAATCATACTCGTCTTTTTTCCATGTATAAATTAATAACCTTCCAGGTCGCTCTGGTGAACCGGATGTTAGGAACGAGATCTTCGAAGGAAAGAGAAGTGGAAGAGCACTGGGAGTTGATCGTCGCTTTGAAGAGGAGAAATCCCGACGAGGCGGAGACTATTATGCGCAAACATATCTATCACTCGTATTGCAATTTTGTCGAGCTGCAGGAGCTGAAAACCAGTAAGTTTGATTATGGTGAAAATGTTTGGTATTAGCCATCGGTTTCGGGAGCCAAGGTTTGATGCGATTTTACTGTTTTGCATGCCTGTGCAGTTGAAATCTTGACTGTCTGATGCTTCATGTTACCAGGGCCTAATGCAGGAAGCAATGACGATAACCCGACTCAGGTGCGAATCAGGTCGGGTTATCGCCTCAACTAGTACAATCTGGTTTGGGTATTTCTCACATATCTCAGACCAATGCATACCAGCACCTCCGAAGTACCTTAATATCAATTTGTTATGTTAAGATGGGGGAAAACCGCTACCAAAGGATTGAACGTGGGATGCTATCGATTAAACAATTCGCAGAAAGAACAGGCCTGTCCCCTAGTGCATTACGATTCTATGAAACGAAAGGTGTCTTGGTTCCGGCAGCCCGTTTCGAGAGCGGTCATCGCAAATACGAGGGGGATCAAATTAGCCAAGCTCGATTGATCCAAAATGCGTTGATGAACAATATGAATCTTCAAACGCTCTATTTCAGCCTCTTTGGTTGGAAGCTATCAATCAGGTAAAGTAAGTAGAGGAAAGCATTGCACGCTGAAGGAGGGGGATAATGAAGTGAATAAAACAACCGGAAAGCTAACATAGCTTATAGGATGTCCAAGCAATTAGATGGAATAGCGTCTATTATCCGGCATCGTTTCCGTCATTCAACTGCCCTACGCCAACCGGGAAACTGTTCGCGTGATCCCGCATTCCAAGCATGCATCACTACAATGGCTGAGCCCTGCAAAAGTATCCTTTATTCTGTAGATGCTAATACTATTCCGCCAAGATCATAAGGTTTCTCTCATCCATATGAGCATCTCCCCGCCATCGCGGTTGTCCCAGTATGCATACGGAACTGCACGAAATGTTGTCGGCTGCTGCAACTTATCTTCAGTATCGAACAAGCGATTGTCCCACCCTTCCTCCGAACGGCGCAGCGCTCGTCCTTCCAGTACGGTGACCCCTCCGAGCAGTGACGGGTCAAACCGGGCTTCGAGCTCGGAATCGATTGGCAGTGATAAGGCGAACAATTCAGCACCGTTATCCGTCTGTTCAAGACAATAGACGAGCGGTCCACGCTGCAGCGCCACACGGCCAGCATTGGCACGGACACGCGGATGGCTATAAATGCGGTTGACCGGCATCGCCAAATCGAGCGTGATTGCATCACCCGCGTGCCATTCACGGTGAATGATGGCGTAGCCTTTCTCCAGCGATAGTGGAAGAACCTCCCCATTCACCGCAAGCGTAGCTTCGCGGCACCAGTTCGGAATGCGCAACCGAATTCCGAATGATGCTGATTGCTCGGGTGTCACGAGAAGTGTAATACGCCCCTCCCACGGGTAAACATGCCGCTGCTCCAATGTAACGACTTGCCCTGCAACCGGAATCGCTGCTTTGCCCTGCAAATACAGATGTACCGCTATGTCGTCATCATTATGCGAATAGGCATATTCACCAAGGGATGCAACCAGCCGGGCAATGTTCGGCGGACAGCATGCGCAGCCGAACCACGATTTCCGATGATGGGTGCCGTTCGTCTCCAGTGGATTCTCGTAGAAAAACGCTGTACCGTCAAGCGAAACACCGCTGATCACACCGTTATACAGTGAACGTTCCATCACATCGGCATATTTGCTGTCACAATCGAGCTGCAGCATGCGATGGTTCCACAGGACATAACCGACAGCAGCACATGTTTCCGCATAAGCAGTATCATTCGGAAGATCATAGTCCTGCGAAAAGCCTTCGTTGTGCCGGGATGATCCTATACCGCCTGTGAGATACAGCTTTTTTTTGTACAGATTGTTCCAGATTGTCTCGCACGCTTGCAGCAATGTCGCATCTCCGAGTTCACCTGCCAAATCAGCCATCGCACAATACAGGTACATCGCCCGTACGGCATGGCCGACAACTTCCGTCTGCTCGCGCACCGGTATATGCGCCTGCGCATAATTGTAGTTGTTAAACAGCTTGTGCTTTTCCCCACCGCGGATAGCCAGTTCCATGTCGAAATAATGCGGCTCCTGTCCACGCTCATCAATAAAATATTGCGCCAGCCGCAAATAGTTTTCTTTTCCGGTTGCCCGGTATAACTTGACCAACGCCAGCTCGATCTCCTCATGTCCGCAGTAGCCGCGCAACTGCCCTTCGCCAGTGCCAAACACTTCCCCGATATAATCGGCATACCGGCACATCACGTTCAGCATTTTTGTTTTACCCGTCGCTTCATAATGCGCGACTGCAGCTTCCATCAGATGTCCCGCACAGTACAGCTCGTGATTCATACTTAAATCCTGCCATCTGCCTTCCGGCTGAACTGCGGTAAAAAAAGTGTTTAGGTAACCATCCGGCTGCTGCGCTGCTGCAATCAGCTCGATCGTTTCGTCAACAAGCCGATCCAATTGCACATCTGGCGTTGAAGCCAACCTGTAGCTCGCCGCTTCGATCCACTTGGCCACGTCGGAATCCCAAAAAATATGCGGTTTCCGGTCTTGACCCGGTTTCCAATTTAATCGAAATGCATCGATCCGGCCCGTTTCCTCACACTGTTTATACTGGAATGGCAGGGTGACATCCCGGTTGATTTGAATACGTGGAGACCAGAAGGCATCGTCTACGGTGACTTGCGTGAACCGGACAGGATACCATTTTCTACTAACGGTTTTTGCTGGTGTGGACATTGTATTCGCTCCTTTTTCCCACTAATATAAATAGTACGATCCGAATATCTGAACAATACTAGATTAGGGGGAATTCACTCTCTATACCAGCTATAAATCCAACATAAATTAACACAATCCGAATGTAAAAGAAGGGATACCCGCATGTCGTCTTTCTGTTTTACAGCACCGCCACTTCCTTATTATTTATACAGTGGCGAGGGAGTTTACGAACCGGGGGATATACATCCTGCAAGATCTCATATTGACGTCTTTGATCTTCTTGTCGTAACAGAGGGATGTTTATATATGGGGGAAGAAGACCGTACATGGGAGGTGAAGGCAGGACAAGCGCTCCTGCTGCGTCCCGATGCCTATCACTATTCAAGCGAGAGTTGCCGGGAGCAGACGCACTTTTTTTGGCTTCATTTTTATCCAGCCAATCGATGGGAAGAGCTAATCGAGGAAAAAATGGCGCAATCCGATATACAGATCCATAACGAGCAGGAAAAGGAACAGAACCGAGACCATGATGGAGCTTCTCCACACCCTTATACCAATGTTTTTGCCCTGAATGTTTCTCGTTACTGCGAATTGTCGCAGCCCGTGGAGATGTACGAATATTTACGTAGCCTGAATGACATGCGTCGGCAGTCAAATGATTGGGCCAGATTGCAGCAGCAGGTGCTGTGTCTGCAGATTCTGCAAAATCTCGCTCGGGAGCAGCCTYCCCAGTCTCACTCTACTCTTGTACAAGTGGCGGAAAAAGCGGCGACTTATTTGCGCATGCATTATCAGGAAGATATGACCTACGACCGGCTTGGTCAAGCTCTCAATTACCATCCCATCTATGTGGCGAAGTGCATGCGCAAAGTGTTCCACCTCTCCCCTCTCGAATATTTG
>NZ_JBFUIX010000169.1:0-6499 GCF_056401635.1 Paenibacillus sp. P4_E11
CTACATTTGATGATGTGATTGGATTCTAATTTAAAATATAAAACTTCAGGATAATTTAACATTATAATTAGTATGAGTAGTATTACGCGTCTGGGTATTTACCTTCCTAGCGCGTTAAGCTCATTATCCATTATAATAACCGGGAATGAGGAATGAACATGAAAAACAATAAACTTCGCGTAGCATGGATAGTCCCACAAGTTGTTCTAATATTACTTGATTTATTTTTGATTGGGTTTACCGGAAGCAAATGGGATGCTATGGGTAACACAAGATTTCCGTATGTTATGGGGATTATTTTGTTAACGTTCGTAATCATTTTCGGGATTGCTCGTATTCTTACATGGATAAAGCAAGGAAAGTTGTAGGGAAAAGATATCTTGAGCTCACGCGCCTTTTCCCTCATACGATTTCTGTTATTCCCCCCTTCTCTCTTTCCGGCATATACACTTGGCCTCAATCTTCGCCCGACGTTCCGGAGTAAACCCCCGACTGCAACTGACATACTTGGCGCCACTCACAATCTTCCCTTCCCACTCGTAGCCGCGTACAGATCCTGCATACCATCGAAGGATCCGGATTTAAAGCGRTCCAGGATCGTCTTGCTGGTCCGTCCGTCAACAGATATTCAAACTGGAACCCATCGAATAGGTGCTGCTTGTGACTCTACATCCCTTAATTCGTGTAGCATGATTGGAACGTAGCAGAGCGTAGTGGAAATGATGCTAGGAGCGTATTCCATCAGAACAACTCCGGAACGCAAAGGAGGAAAGCCGGCCAATGGAACCTAGCGGGTCTTAGTCGGGCTGGCCCGGCTTAGAACCGGTTGTTCGCTTGGTCGGCCCGACTGAACGAGCTGGGGGATCCAATTTAGGGGATAAAAAACGGCTAGCGAATTTGCACAGAAATAAAAACAAGACGACAGTGGAACAGCGAAATGCCTGATCTGCTTTCGTCTTGTTTGAAATTAGGAAATACCAATTTACCGTTGCTGTATGGTGGTAATAAGATGGGCAGTTGCCTCACTTTAGGTTGGAGTGGTTTTTTAATAAAACTTCTCTTTATAGCTTGTACTTGGTTATTATATTTTCTTTTCCAATCTAATTTCACTTTCTTCAATCCTAAACCCAACTTTTCTTTGTACAGCGAGCATTTTTATATTGTTACTTAAACTTGCTGTTTCAATATAATGAAAGCCGGTTTGCTTAGCGTATTGAATTGTACAATATTTTAAAGTTGTAGCGATACCTCGTTTTTGATATTTACTTAAAACTCCTGTCAAACCTTGGCCTAAACCGTGTTTATCTGCTTCCTTTTTCGTTATGTAGCAACATCCTATGTAATTTTCACCATCTTTTGCGATGAAATACCCTTTATATACATCTCTTAAGTGAGTGAGATTGTTTAGAAAAGCTTTATAAGATATTGGTACAACGGGGTTTGTATTTGGAAAATTTGCGAGTAATTCTTTCTCCAACTCATATAATTTTATAAAACAATCAGAAGTTTCTTTTAATTCTTCTTCAAGCGTGCTAATTGTAATTCCTCTTGATTTATGTTCGTTGATTTGAGAATTTAAAATATTTGTATCTATATTCACTACATTCGCTTTTAGTCTTATCATCCGCTCATATTCAGAAAAACCCATTTTTAAAAAAAACCTCAAGTTCTCATTGTTTTCAACTACCCTCACCCGCATGGTAGCCGTATTTATTTCTCGGAGTTCATGAGAAACCGCATCAATAAGTCCGTGACCAATTCCTTGTTTTCGCCATTTAGGGTCAACTCCTAGTTGAATGCGAAATAATCCTAACCCTGTTTGTCTTGGTATGTCGGGGCGAACACCAGCATAGCCAATTATGCTAGGATAATTATTACTATTTACAACAAAATACCGTCTTAAGTTATCTTGGTTTTCAGCTGCCTTTTCCCATTCATCAAGTTCTTCAAAATACCTATCAGAGATTTTTTTACTTAAAGAAACGATCTCTTCAGCATCATTTAACATTGGTCGACGAATTGTAAAAGTCACTGTCACTCACCCACTTTTTTTCTTTTTTTGTTACCTTGTACTCGTTAAGTATGAAACTAACCTAATATCTAATAGCATACAAGATAAAAAACTAGTTCAAGTAATCTGTCCGTTAGTTGAGAAAACGGCAGCCCTTATAACGGCTACCGTTTCTTCATGTTTATAGAGCTATCGTGCCCGTTAGCGCAACAAAGTTCCGCTCACTTCGGCGGTTGTTCCAACACGAACGGCCGCGTCCGCGTCACGAACTGGAAGCCTTGCTTGCGCAGGATCGGCGCGGAAGTCGGCAGCGCGTCGACGAAAGCATGCGTCCGACCGCGGTCACGGGCTTCCTGCAGCCTCGAGGCGACCAGCGCGGTAAAATGGCCTTGTCGCCGGTGTGTGGTCTTGGTGCGGCCCCCGGTCAGTTCGGCGTATGACCCGCCGGTTCGGAAGTAGACTCGCCCACAGGCGACGGGCTCGCCGTCCACGTAGGCGATGTGGATGCTCATCTCGTTCAGACTCTCCTTCAACTTCAGAGCCAGCGCGCGCCGCTCTTCCTCCACGTTTCGCCTGCCAATCTCGCGGGACACCTCGGCGTAGTCGGCCAGGTCGCGCTCGTCCCGGACGATTCTGATATCGTACCTATCGACGTCACCGAAGGTGGCCAGCGATGCCTCGTCCAGCGGCAGAACCAGCACCTCCTCCTCGTCGTCGGCCTCGAACCCGGCGGCGACGAGCCGCTCGGGTAGGTCTACGGGCGTGTCGTGGCCGTAGTACTTCCACTCCAGACTATAGCCACCGGCTACAGCGGCGTCCCGCTCCCGGCGGATCAGTTCATCGATCTCCTCCGCTGGACAACTGGCGAACACGATTCTGCACTCCGATCCCTCCTCGGTACGCTCCACGACTACGTCACCGCTGGGAGACGGCGTGCCCATCGCCCGGCGCTCCGCATCCAGGACCGACAGGATGTCGGATCTCACAAATTGGCTCATGTCACAGCGCTCCTTTGCCGATCTTTGTTATTAAACTGGATCTCAACTTTTTACAACTGTCTATATATTACCATATATTGAAATTAACCTGCCCGTTAGCATTCCTGTAGAGCGGTTATTACGAGCTTTGCAAAAAAACGAGCGCCTCGGTACGATGGGAGTACACAACGGGTCATAGCCCTTTAAATCCCATCATCCAGGAGGACGCTCTACTATGAAGTTTAAATCGCAAGCCAAACAAAATCAACTCATTGAAAACATTACCTCTTCGCATCTCGTTGTCGGGATCGACATCGCTCAACAGACACATGTTGCCCGCGCTGTAAACTTTCGTGGCATCATCATCGGTAAAGCATTGTTATTTACGAATGACGAAGACGGGTTTAACAGCCTACTTCAATGGATCCAGAAGCTGCAAACCACTCATCAGTTTAGTACAGCCATCATCGGCATGGAACCCACAGGTCACTATTGGATCAACGTGTCTAAATGGTTAGCTGTACGTAAATTCGAAGTTGTAATGGTAAATCCGCATCTTGTGAAAAAGAACAAAGAGAACCGGGATAATACGCCCTCAAAGAGCGACAAAAAGGATGCGCTTATCATCGCCGACATGGTGAAAAACGGCTACTACTCCTTTATACGCAACACCCCTGAAGCATTCGAGGAACTCCGTGTTCTTCTTTCGAACCGAGACTTTGTGGTGACACGTCTTGTCAGTGCCAAAAACCAAATCCACCGTTGGGTGTACATCGTTTTTCCTGAGTTGCGGCAGGTTTTCAAGCACATCACGTGTATCGGTGCCTTGGATACGTTACGCCTCTTCCCTACTCCGGCAGAGTTAAGCGAACTACAACCGCAAGACGTGATTAAAGGATGGAAATCCCTCATGAAGCGGCACAGTGGTTCTCGAAAAGCACAGGAACTCCTTACACTGGCCAGCCGCTCAGTGGGATCTCGACTAGCTACGCGTGCCTACCAGCTACATCTGAAGCAACTGCTTGCCGAGTATGATCTCGCCTGCAAGCAACTGCAGGACGTAGAACATGAGATCGTCGCTGTGTTAGAGCGCATCCCCTTTGCAAATTCCATGCTTGCGATCAAAGGAATTAGTGCGATTTCACTGGCCGGTATTCTGGGGGAGGCTGGGGATTTAAGCGGATTTGTTCATGGGAATGCCTTGTTGCGCCATGCCGGCCTGAATCTAGCGGAGGCAAGCTCCGGCAAGTGGACCGGACAGCTGGTCATAAGTAAGCGCGGGCGCTCCCGTCTTCGCCGCTTCCTCTTCATGGCCACCATGAGTTTGGTGATGAATAATTCGGAGTTTCAAGCGATGCACTCGCAAAATGTTCACGTGAAGAAGATGAAGAAAATGAGGTCCATTATGAAACTTTGCGGTAAACTAGCCCGAATCTTGGTTGGGATGGCCCGCAGCGGCCAACCCTACACACCGCACAAAACGTTGCCGCTCCAGCCAGCCGCTTAACCCATGTAACCGTACCTTTGCACGTCGATTGGCTTGTTCGCAGGATTTCAGAGAAAGCACGGAGTACCGGATGTATTCAACAAAAGGGCATCGACCCGTACCGTTAGCAAAACCGGCCTCCACCCCTTGGATAGGTGTAACGAAGGAATGAGAGGGCTACGACCCGTTGAGACATGGGAGTGATAACCTCCGAGGGTGGCGTGGAGATTACGTGCAGTATATGGAAGTAACTGGAGATAAACTCACTCTCCTATATTCCCGCACGCCTTCATGTTGCCAAAGTCTAGTACGGTCGCTCCCTCCTCCTCCTATACTCATAACCAAGAGGATGAAATCCTGCGAATAAGCGAGCATGCGTGAGAAAACTAAATCTTACCGAGGGAGTTTAATGGTTTGTGCAGCTCACTCGGCAATGGATATATGTTCTTGTCACTCGACAACCAACCAACAATAAGGGATTTAATCAATAAACTTGCCCACTTACTATACACCTACCTCCTATTACCTTACTCACTATATTTAAATATTATTTCAGAGATTTTGTTGCCCGATGGTACAAAATGAACTTCACCGTCTGGAAAGGTTAGTATGACGATCCCGAARCCTCCGCGACTAAGCTCAAGCCAGACGAAATGCGCAACGGAAGATGCGCTCAAGAAAGCGCTGAAATTAAATTGAATGCGGTCGTGGAAATCGATCGTTGAGTCGGGCGCAAAATTTTAGATAATATTCCTTGACTGGAATATATCCAATTTGGTATATTCGAATCGAGGAATTAAACCAAATTTTAAGGAGTATGTGACGAATGAAATGGACAGCACGCATTCTGCAAGGTTTATTGGCGCTGAATTTTCTGTTTGCCGGAGCTATGAAGATCTTCTCGACTGCCGATCAAATCAGGGAGATGTTCACCGATAAGCTGGGTACGCCGGTCGCTTTGATCTACACCGTCGGTGTTTTCGAAGCCCTGGCAGGGCTGGTTCTTATCGCTGGCTACCGTAGCCGGAAGGCAGCAGTAGCATCGATCGCTGTAATGTTCGCCATCTTGATCGGTGCGACCGTGACGAACCTCGCCGCTGGCCTCATTGGGGATGCCATGGTCCCATTTGTGATCTTGATATTTGTGGCCGCCCTCATGTACCTGAAGCGTCATGAATTCAAGAATTTACGTAATGTGACCGGCTCGAATATTTCGACTTCCAAGTAATGTAGAATGGGCATTTATCGCTTGGAAAAAACTCTAAGCGGATTAAAAAAAGGACAAAGGACGAGGTAAAAAAATGGCCTACGAATCGACCCACACTTTTGTAAACTTGCCTGTGAAAGATTTGAACCGGGCAAAAGAATTTTTCAGCAGCATCGGCTTCGATTTCAACCCCCAGTTCTCCGACGAAAACGCGGCCTGCCTGGTGATCAACGACAAAACGTTCGTTCAACTGCTAACGAAGTCGTATTTCCAGACGTTCATCAACAAGCCGATAGCTGATGTCGCTTGCGCCGCTGCAGGGATTATCGCGCTTTCTGCAGACAGCAGGGAGCATGTGGACGAACTGGCAGACAAGGCGTTGGCCGCGGGAGGCAGACAGTTCAAAGAACCAGCGGACCATGGTTTCATGTATGTCAGAAGCTTCGAAGACCTGGAGGGTCATCTGTGGGAAATTGCCTTCTTTAACGCAAGCGCGTATTCCCAGGCGTAGGATTGCACCCATATGTTAAAGGCAAGCGATTGTTTCGCTTAGCCTCAGACTGTCGACAGAGTTCAGTCGGCAGTCTTTATTTTTGTGTATTATATTTAGCAATTTGCGGCGTTAATGCGAAGAAACAGAAGGGTTTGATTTCAATTTGAAAGCTGCCAATGGAAGCCTCGGAGTATTGGACGGGGTATTAGTGTTTACTGAAGTTTTAAGGTGCAATTCCGACAATATCGTTACCCAATACATCACCTGTTTCAGTAAGAACCAATTTCATTACTTTAAACGACCTTTCTCAAATGGAGATATTCCC
>NZ_JBFUIX010000170.1:0-6304 GCF_056401635.1 Paenibacillus sp. P4_E11
GTGCATCTACTTCCGGGATTCGATGAGTATATGCTAGGTTATAAGGACCGCAGTGCAGTATTAAGAGCGGAGTATGCACCACATGTTGTCCCAGGTAATAACGGCGTCTTCATGCCGACCGTCGTCATCGACGGTCAGATCGTTGGGTTATGGAAACGAACGATCAAGAAAAAAGGTATTGACATGGAAATCAACCTATTCATGCCCCAGGAAGAACGGGAAGAGAGTCTCATTGAGGCTGCTGGGCGGTCTTGCAAGTTTATGGGGCTTCCTCTAGCATCGACATCCATTCAAATGATCTAACAAGGAGAGTTACAGTGCATCTATTCCAGAAAGAGATTCATGATTGGAATTCCTGGGGAGCCGTATATCAGTCATTAGATGATTTTCAAAAACTGATCGAGGAAATATTCAAGAGAGAGAACCTCACAGGATATGAGCGCACTTCGCATCTAACACCCGGAACCAATGCAGTCTTCAGAGCAGGTAATTATGTGATCAAAATCTTTGCTCCACTAGAATCGGGTGCTCAACCAGATGATGCTTATCAGGCTGAGTTGCAAGCGATGCAAGTAGCCCTCGGATTAGGTATCCGAGTCCCCCGATTACTGGCAGATTCCGATATTCAAGATAAGTACCTATTCCGATATATGATCATGGAGTATATTGAGGGTCAAGCTGCAGGTCATGCATTTAAATCATACACATTGGCTCAAAAACAGAAGTTTGTTCTTGTCCTGAAACAAAATTTGCAGAAGATGAACGGCAAACCGCTCGATAAAGTAAGTCAATCGGTTGTGAAAGAAAGAGCCATTCATAACGTGAGATGGAATAGTTATCCGGAAATCATCAAGGCACAAATAGCAGAAATGGTAACACAATATGAGCTGTCCCCATGTGTGTATGTTCACGGTGATCTAACCGCGGACAATATCATCCTCGATAAACACAATGATATGTATATGATTGATTTCGCGGACAGTACGGTCGCACCAGCAGAGTATGAATACCCTCCCATTGTGTTTGACTTATTCAATTATGATATCGAATTCATTCATGAGTTCTACAAAGATATGGATTACGATGATTTTATTGAAAAATTATTTATGGGTACCTTGTTACATGATTTTGGTGCAAGCTTCATTCAAATAACCTACGAGAAGCTTACAGGTAAACCTATAAGAGAATTACAGGATATAAATGAGGTAAAGATGATATTGCATGCCAAATTAAAAGGATAAGAGGGGCGGATTAGCAGTCGAATTAGTAAGCGGTCTCTCCTTAGCGATGAAGGACTATGTTGAAGAGTTTCCTGTGCTTGGTGTTTGGGAGCAGACGTGTCGATCAGCTATTCGTGCTGCCGAAGAGATCCGTCGGCAGATTCTCTATGTTCATTGAATCTGATTATAATGGTCATAGATAGTCCTAAAAACAGGGGGTGCTTTAAGCGATGGAAAATACTCGACAGCCTCGAATTGGAATGCTTTGTGGGGACTTTCCTTGGGATGCTGCACCCCAGAAGTTAGGTAAACTWTGGAGTATGGGGAGAGTTGCACGTGATGTCACCTTTGCTCTTCGCGAAAGAGCGCAAGTTATCCCCTACTATGCACCAGTGAATCCAGACGATGAACGTGAAGCTATGACTTCATTTCTTGAGGGCATAGACATTCTCTGGGCTGATATTTATCCATCTAGTGCATACGCACTAAGTCTTCGTAAACAATTATCCATCGATATTCCTGCCCTTCTATTCGCTGGTGGAGCGATGCCGAAGGGAGCAGAGGCGATGCTGATCCCATGGCAGAATACACTTCAGTCTAAAGATGGGCTCATCTTCAGCTGTCATGCAGATCAAGAGATCTGGAGGCGTCTGGTTGAGTGGAGTACTCTCAAGGAATGGGTTATTCCACTTAGTGTCGACCAGACCGTTTTCTATCCTCGTCCTATAAATGAACGAGAAGAAACTCGAAGAAGACATGCCATTCCAAAGGATTCTCCGCTTTTACTTTACGTTGGACGGCTTAATGTGCAAAAGAATATTCATACCTTACTTCGTATGTTTGCAGCCGTTCAGGCACAGATCGTTGATGCCCATCTTTGTATTGTGGGAGAAGAGGACGATATTTCCTTTGGAGAATTTCGTGTTCGCAATACGGGTTACCTTGACTGGCTGCGTACGATTGCTGACAACTTGCGAATCGCTGATAGAGTCAAATTTGTTGGTCCGTTATTTGGAGAAGAGCTTGCACGTATGTATTCAGCAGCAGATGTGACTGTAAATCTAGGATTTTACCACCGTGAGAACTTTGGTCTCTCTCAAGCGGAGGCAGCTTCGTGCGGGGTTCCTGTAGTGTGTACATCCTGGGGAGGATTCAAAGATGTGGTTCAACATGCTTCAACCGGCTATTTCATTGATGCCGTTCTAACAAAAAACGGTGTTAGGGCTGATTGGGCGTACGGTGCCCATATCATCATCACACTCTTGCAACAGCATAATCTCCGTGAGGAATTAGGAAGGCAAGCAGCAAATTATGCGAAAGACAACTTTAGCATCGCTGCCATGACCCGGAATTTAAACTTAGTGGTTGATGAGGTTTTCCAAACGATTCATGTCGATAAAATTGAAGGGATTGCTTATAAGTCCAGTGAATTTGCAGAACGGTATGACCTAAACAAACGCGAATCAGGCTGGTATGCCACAGCTGGAGGAGCCGAATGGTACCAACCCATGTTTCAGGGAAGTGATAACGAACTGTATGAAACTCTCATGCAACCCTATGCAACACGTCTTGCCGAAGAGTGGGGGATTGATTCTGTAACGTCGAAGCATGTGCCTTACTTCCAACCATTCGTAATACAAGATTCAACTCGGCTTCTTCTAACTAATAATGACCCCATATGGCCGCATCGTCGATTCATATCCCAACAGGAATGGGAGGTTGTGCAACTCATTGATGGTGACCGTACATTAGAGGAGATTGCTGAACAATCGGGGAAAGAATTATCGATATGCACTAATCTCACTTGGACAATGTATGTAGATGGGTTTGTCCTCTTTCAATAATTCGATAATCTTTACTGAGAAATGTCAGATTGCGCTCGACTGTCGTGTCAATGGAATAGGTCAACYTTTTTCGCGAGGTGTTACGATGCAAGGTAGGAATCAACGGGAACAGGATGAGCGGCATGAGTATGAGCAGGAGCACGATGATGAGCTTGTTCGTCTGGCCAAAGGGGGCGACCGCTCGGCGTTCGGCGAGCTTGCCAGGCGGCATCGGGATGAGATGTTCGGGTACGCCAGGTCGATTACGAAGGAACAGTTCGCCGCTGAGGATGTGGTACAGGATGCGCTGTTCCGCGCTTTTACGCGCTTAGGATCACTTACGGACGTCAGCCGGTTCACACCTTGGATTCGGCGAATTGTGCGTAATCAGGCATACAACCAGATGAGTCGAGGACCGTTGGTTAAGGAACGGAGTTTCTCCGAGTTGTCCGCCCGATCAGACGTAAGCGATGAGAAGGAAGACTGGGGCAGTCTGAGCTATATCATGGGACGAATGGCAGCGAGACGAAGTCAACCGGACCCGGATGGTTCAGATCCTGCGCTGCGGCTCATTCGAAGGGAGATGTTCGAGACTCTGGTAGGCATCCTGCAATGCTTGTCCAAGAAGGAACGGCAAGTGTTCGAATCGTTTTTGTTCGAGCAGTTGTCGCCAGTAGAAATCGGACGTTTGTTCCAGTTGTCCACTACGAATGTATATCAGATATTGTCTCGTTCCCGGAAGAAACTTGCCCAGGAGCATATTCGTGTCGTTGTTGACCAATACATTCGTTCACGAAAGGAAATGGGCGTCATGAAAACAAAAGTACTAAGTAAACCGAAAGTGCTAGAGCATCCGACGACATGGACGACCGCCGTGGCCGCCATATGTGGATTGCTGGAGTTCACAGACCGACCGCTGTCGATCCCGATGGTGATGGGGTTGACCGGGTTTGGGTTCCGAGTCAACATCATTCGGGAGACAGTGGGCATTGCGGGACCAACGTTGTTCGATTTCGGTACAGTCATATCCAGCATCCTGGAGGCGGTCGGATACAAGGCAACCTACATATGCGATCATGGCCGGCCGTTAACTTCGAATGCTAACTTCCAATTGATGGCCGAGGAAGAAAAAACCGCTGAAGCCCGTATGAAGCGACAGCTATCCGAATTGGTACCGCGAGCTCTCGATTTCATCCATCATACCGTGGATAGCGGACATCCTGTGCTAGTGTGGGATTTGTACTTTCCAGAGTTTGCGCTAATCTACGGGTATGACGATGAGTCACGGCAGTTCATAGCCGGCGATTGTTCCACGGTTTACGAGACCGATAAGGTTCCATATGATCACCTTAGTCGTGGTACGTTGGGCATGTTGTTTGTGCTTTCGGTGCGCTCGTCCTTCACCCAGGACAATCGAACGATGTTTCGTAATGCGCTCGGCACCGCTCTGCGACACTACCGCGAACAAGAGCAGTATGCTGAACAGTGCATCAACGGTCTGGCCGGGTATGACGTCTGGATCGAGGCGCTGCAGGGTGGACGGGTGGAGCCCATAAGCAACTCTTACAATGTCTTCGTTATTTCGGATGCCCGGCATAATGCTGCTATGTTCTTCGATTCGGTGGGTGGAGGAGCGCTCGGCAGCTATGTTGGAAGTAAATCGATTGAGCAATTGGCACAGGATGCCGCATCCATATACAGCAGTATGCGGGGGCCRTTCGATCGGTTGTGCGTGATGTTCCCATTCATGGTAGACTTCAACGTCAGAGGTGGCAATCCGAATGACCCGGCCGTTGCGGAGGAGGCGATCCGTCTCTTGCAATCGATCAAGGAGATGGAGGAGCAGGCCGTACAAGTGCTGGATCGCATGTACGAGGTGTTACAGTAATGTGATGAGGGATAGTTCGGATGGTTATCTCAAGCAAATGCTTAATGATGCTCATGATGCGGAAAACTGAGATGGCCATGATGAAGCGAAGCTCTCTTTCAAAAAGCGGGCTTCGTTTTTATTATTGACCTGTATCTACCGGCTCTATGAAAATTCGTCTTTCGTGCAGCACTTGCTTCCTGTAAAATAAAGCTATGACAACCATTTCCTTTACTGTTCTCCCACCTCCTCCAGCTTTAAGTCGTGATATCGAATGTCTAAGAATCGCATCGCACATAGGAGACCAGCCGCTCGAGGTCAAGGTGTGTCCGAGCGGTTACCCAGGCATTGTGCTTCAACTTGCCGAAGATAAAACTGCAGCAATAGAGAGTATCGCCATCCGCTCTGCACAAACATCTCATATTCCTCTATTGTTTCTACATGGACAAGGGTCGGAACCGAGCATCATGCGTTTTAGGCGTAAACCGTACACCACGATTCAGATGGTGTTTAAGCCCCATGGCCTGTACACTATTTTCGGTTGGGACGCATCCTTATATAACCAAGGTCTTCTAGTTCCTGCTCAATTTGGAGCGGTGAAGCTTGAGGAACAACTCAAGACTGCGGGTTCAATCAACGAACAGGTTTCTTTGCTCAATCATTTTATGATAACAAGACTGGAACAGACCAGTAAGCGGGACGAGCTTATCGAGTTGATATTGGCTTATATACATGATCATATCGCGAGTGTTTTAGTAAGGGAGCTGGTCGCTGTTTTTCATATTTCCGAGCGGCAATTCCAGAAGCGCTTCGCTCGTGTCGTAGGTATGCCCCCGCATTTATTTATCAGGGTAAGACGCGTCAACGAAGCATTGAAGCTGATGCACTCCGGGCAGTACGAAAGATTGTCTGATGTCGCCTATGCGCTGAATTATTACGATCAGTCTCACTTTATACGCGATATGAAGTTGTTTTCCTGGGTAAGCCCGAAGCATATTGCTATGAAGGTCAGTGAATTTCACAGTGATCTGGCTGGATCGTCCTATTTGTAAAAAGGACGGTTTTGTCCAATTGTGATGACAACTCCTTCGGGTAAGATAAGGTTATTCCGTTATGGATGACTACCCTTTACCAAGGAGTGATAGCAATGAGCAAAATCAAAATGTTGAATCGGATTTCGATCGATGGGTACTTTGCCAGTCCGAATGAAGACAATTTTGGTATGGATTGGTTTATTCATGACCCCGAGGTTGACAAAGAGGCGCATGTGATGGGCGGCAAGATGGACACGCTGATCCTGGGAGCCAAGYCGTACCGAGGATTTGAACGCTCCTGGATACCCGTACTGCATGATCCCCACGCACCCAAGCATTTGAAGGAGATCGCCGAGGAGT
>NZ_JBFUIX010000171.1:0-6258 GCF_056401635.1 Paenibacillus sp. P4_E11
CTCTAACGTTAGGTGATTTGGGGTGGATTCAGAGTGCTGATTTCATCGTTACCGGCTTACTCGCTGTGTTGGCGGCAATCGGAGTACGCGGCTTACTACGAGGCGGTAAGGGCGGTAAGTGGGGTCCCTTGCTCATCGGGATATATGGGATTGGTATGATAATGGCTGGCTTTTTTCGCCCAGACCCAGGCCTTGGTTTTCCCATCGGTGCTCCTGCGGGTATGCCCACATCCATGAGTGGCCAAGCTGCAGTTCATTCTATGGCTTTTTTTATAGCTTTTATTTGTTTGATTGCGGCAAGCCTTGTTTTTGCACGGAGGTTTGCTATACAAGGCGACCGTGGCTGGAGTGCCTACTGCATTGCGACGGGCATTATCTCACCATTGCTTATTATGGTGGGTAGCGGCATTAGTAGTTGGATTGGCGTTATCATGGGAAGTGCTGGGATTGTTGCCTTCGGATGGGTTTCAGCTCTTGCCGCCCGATTACGCGCCGAAGCCTCTAAGGTAATTACAAAATAGACCGATTTCAAATGATCCAGGCTTCAAAGCGTTTCTTAATACTGGCCGTCAATAAAAACAGTTTTGCACCGAATGGCATGCCAGGTCGGTGCAAAACGCAATCATCACTTTTTCGAAGAATACCATTCCTTCGTGAGTACGACAGAAGCTTTGTTGTCGGCGTGCCATTTTTTGTAGAAATCGTCGATCTTTTGCCCACCCGCCTTTTCCCAGGCAGATTGGGCATCCTGCTGCGCTTTATCGATCGGATACGAGGTGCCGTTAACGATCGACTTCGACCACGTATCAGCGATTACCTTCAGCGCATTCGTATTAACGACGAGCAAGTCTTCCGGAAGAGAAGGCAGTGAGTTCTGGTCGATGTCGTAATAAATCGGGYGGTCTGCCGATAAATACGCCTGATCCGCAGATTGGATCAACCCGGCAAACTCTTTTTCGACTGGATTGTCAGCATTCAGTAGCGATATGTACCGCGCGCAATCACCTTCTTTGATCGTAGAGGCCAGCATCCGGTAATCCGCCGTCCAGGACATTTCTTTTGTATAAATCGGATTGATGGGCTCCGGGCAGCCATTCTTGCCGGTCTTATAATGTGTACTTTCGTTTCCGTACTTCAACGTTTTTGCGGATACCGCAGTGGCAGTCGTGAAATACCGCAGCGGGGCGTTCGGCGTTATCCAGGGGACGACTTCGGTATACCCGGAGCAAGCGACCCGATTCGAGATTCATGGGGAGAAAGGGACCGTTATCTTGGCTGATACCGGAATCTTAACTTGGAAGACGACTAAAGGGGATTCCACGGAATTATACATAGGAGCTTCTGGTGCTGGGCCGACGTTTGCCGATGGTCATTCTATTCTAGTGGAAGACATGATCCGTGCAATTTGGGAAGACCGGGATCCGATGATTCCCGGTGAAGAGGCAAGAAAGGCTGTCGATCTTATATTGGCCATTTATGAGTCTAGCCGAGAAGGCAAGGAAGTATTTTTGCGGTAACGGATAACGTCATTGTACAGGAGTTCTACGCATGAATAACGAATAATAACTGGACAGCGGTGCGACAGATAACCTAGCAAAACTATTTTTATACTCGCAATGTCGATTTCATGGATGGCTATTCGTCGTCCAAGTAGGAGCGAGATTATCGATCCGAATTGATTGGGAATCGAGTTACCATTATGAATTCAGGAGGAGAAAACAAATGCGATTTATGATGATTGTCAAAGGTACACAGGACTCCGAAGCAGGTATAATGCCAAGTCAGGAACTTCTCGAAGCGATGCTGCGGTACAACGAGGAATTGGCTAAGGCCGGTGTGCTTCTCGCAGCCGATGGTCTGCAAGCAAGCTCGAATGGGATTCGGATATCCTATCCGGAACCTGGCGGCAAGCCGAAAGTAATCGATGGCCCATTCACGGAAGCGAAAGAGATTATAGCAGGATACACACTGATTGAGGTCAAATCTAGGGAAGAAGCGATCGAATGGGCGATGCGTATGCCGGATCCCCACGGTTATGGTGAAGGGGAAATCGAACTCCGCCAAGTGCTGGATGCGCAAGATCTGACACAGAATCCGGAAACGCTGGCGATGGAAGCTGCGATTCGTGTACAGATGAAGAGGCCTAACCATTCGTGAACGATTCCACAGTCCAGCGTACAATTGATGCCATCTGGCGTATCGAATCGGCCAAGCTAATCGCCGGACTGGCGCGGATGGTACGCGACGTCGGCCTAGCGGAAGACCTTGCACAGGATGCGCTTCTCATTGCATTGGAACGGTGGCCGGATATCGGCATCCCGGATAATCCCGGTGCTTGGTTGATGACTACGGCGAAACGCCGAGCGATTGATCTGATGCGCAGGAGCAAAGTGCGTGACCAGAAGTATGAAGAGCTGGGACGCAGCAGCGTATTGTACACCGAGCACGACATCGACAATGCGCTGGACGGAGAGGTCGGAGATGATCTTCTTCGATTGATCTTTACGACATGCCACCCGATCTTATCCCAGGAAGCAAGAGTAGCTCTGACGCTGCGTCTGCTCGGAGGACTCACGACTGATGAAATCGCGCGCGCTTTCCTCGTCGCAGAATCAACTATTGCACAGCGGATCGTTCGGGCGAAGAGAACGCTTAGTGCTTCACGAATTGCCTTCGAGGTTCCAGTAGGTGAAGAGCTCAAGGAGCGCCTGTCAACGGTGCTTGAAGTTATTTATCTGATGTTCAATGAGGGGTATGCGGCGACTTCTGGTGGCAATTGGATTCGTCCGCAGCTATGCCAGGAGGCGCTCAGACTTGGACGTATCCTGGCGGAAATCGCACCTACGGAGCCGGAGATTCACGGGGTGGTTGCCCTCATGGAAATTCAATCTTCGCGGTTCAAAACCCGGGTAAACGCAATGGGGGAGCCCATACTACTTATGGACCAAAACCGCGCATTATGGGATCAACTGCTGATCCGCCGCGGCTTGGCCGCTCTCGAGCGTGCCCGGAACCTAGGACGCCCGCTCGGTCCATATGCGCTTCAAGCTGCAATTTCCGCGTGCCACGTGCAGGCTCGTATCGCAGTCGAGACCGACTGGGCACGTATTGCCGCCCTATATGAAGCCTTATCACGCGTAATGCCATCGCCCGTCGTCGAATTGAACCGGGCGGTGGCAATCGCCATGGCATTCGGCCCTGCTTTCGGTCTTCAAATTGTCGATGCGCTGGATTCCGAGCCGTCGTTGAAGGAATACCACCTACTCCCGAGTGTACGAGGCGATCTTCTGGTCAAATTAGATCGTATCGACGAAGCCCGCAGAGAATTCGAACGAGCCGCTTCGCTCACGCGTAACACGCGAGAGCGTGAACTTCTGCTGAAGCGAGCCGCGGAATGTACTTTAGAAAAATAATTTAACCGCCCTGTCGATTATTCTGTCTCCCGTTCGTTGTTTAAGTAGAGGGCGGGCTTGCGAGTTGCCCGACCTCATACGATATCGGGAGGGAAACGTGAATGCGATATATGTTGATTGTCAAAGCCACAAGGCATACTGAAGCTGGTGTGAAGCCCAGTCGGGAACTCATTGATGCGATGGCGGAGTACAACAAGTCTCTGGCCAGTGCTGGGGTCCTCCTTGCTGCTGAAGGCTTGCAGCCGAGTTCGAGCGGGATGCGGATCACTTATCCCATACATGGTGAGGTGCCGAAAGTAACGGTTGGACCTTTTGCGGAGGAGAAGGAACTGATTGCAGGATTTACTCTCATTCATGTGAAATCGGAAGAAGAAGCGATCGATTGGGCGAAGCGCATGCCGAATCCGAGCGGCTGTGGCGAGGGCCAGATTGAGCTCCGTCCGCTAATCGAGGATGCGAATTTGCTGCAAACTTCAAAAACGATCGCCCTGGAGGCCGATTTGCGAGATCAGATTGACATGTTTAACAAAAGCTAAACGTTTAACAAAAAAACAATGTGAAAGGTTGATGAAAAATGGGAGCACAACTTACCCCTTATGTGATGTCGGAGGATGCAAGAACGCAGGCGGAATTTTATAAGCAGGCACTGGGAGGGGAGATCCAGTCCGTCATGACATTCGGTCAGACGCCGGGCACTCCGGAAGCGGTCAAGGATAAAGTAATGCATATGGTGCTATCGGTTGCTGGAGCCAATACATTGTTTCTGTCCGATTCCTTCGGTCCGGTTGCCGGGGGCAGAAGTATTAATCTATCTTTATCGTACGACAGCGAACCTGAAGCTCGAACGGCTTTCGCGAATCTCGGCGAGGGTGGTGCGATCAAGTATCCGTTCGATCTACAGCCATGGGGAGCTTATTACGGCGAAATCTTGGATAAATTCGGCGTTACTTGGCAGATAGTCAAACAACAATAGAAAGTTCTATCCATGAACAGGCTGCTGCCACGGCAGTCTGTTTTTGTTTGTACTGAGAAAAGAGGAGTTTGCTTTACGCTGTCGAATAATTCTAATTCTGGATGACATTATACCATTTCACATGAGAGAGAAGAGTGAATCAATGAAGGTGCGGAATTGGAAAAAGAAAATAACTAGATTACTGTTCGTGACTCTATTAGTTGTTATTGTGGGTTGTCAGGCAGTAAGTGGATTCGATGTAAACAAAGCTTTGGTGGAGGCAGTTGTCGCTAAATCGATGGAGGGCAAAGGCGAATTCACTCTCAATCTCATAATGGATGAGAAAGCATCGACTGCACCAGAACAATTGGCCATGTTGAAATTATTCGAGAATATGAAGATCAAATTTGATGCCATAAAGATGGAGAACAGCACGCGGATGTCGGTAAAAGGGTCTGCTCTACTAGCTAAGTATAACATACCATTCGAAGCATCTGTAACCGCCGAGCAATTGGTGCTTAAACTAGAAGGAGGCAAGAAACCGATCGTATTGGATCTTAAAGGAGATTCAAGTTCCGACACGATGCCGCCTTTCTTCACTGAGCTTCAAGCAAAGCTAAGTGACGGCGTTCTGACGAGCAGCATGATGTCCTACTTCATTAAACAATTGCCCAATCCGAGTAAATTGAAGGTTGATACAGTCAACGATCTCATCAATGGCGAGACCGTGTCCTTACATAAGCTGCATAGTGAAATAACAGGCGATGAGCTGCTTCCGCTTGCCAAAGCTTTTATCAAAAATGTACTAAAAGATAATCAAGCGCTCAAGGATTTGATTGGTCAGGTATACGATGCCGTATATCCACTAATTGCGGCCGAACTGGATAAGGCAGTCTCGACGATTTCAAGTGAGAAAGACGACTATGAAGACAATGATTCCTACGGCTATGAGGAAATGACACCATATAATAGTAGTCCACTCGGTCAAGTCAAGTCTAAGGTGCAACCGATACTGACTGGAATCAAAGCCGTATTAGATGATCGTGACATTGCGATTGAAGTGATTCATACTGAAGTGAAGCAGTTGTTCATTATTGCACTGGTTGCATTGGAAAGCAGCAGCGAAGAGAGTCAGCAAGTTTTGCAGAAAGTTTTTAACAAAGACTCTTATGTTAATTCGGACTTATACTTCGATAACAGCTTTAAGCTTCGAAAGTCGAACACCGTGTTAATGATAGCACCGCAATTGCAAGACACAAAAGGTATTAACGCGATAAAGATCACAATGTCTATGGAAAACTGGAACGTGAATGGTAATGTCAAAGCGGATTCGATCCCAACAAGCGGGGGAAGCTTGACACTGGATAAAGAGTCGAAACCTAATGATTTTGTACAAAATTTAGACCCGAAATCGGCCATATATCAATTGATGAAAAATGATCTCGGTATTACAAAAATATCGTTTCCGCTCTATCTGGGGACAGGTAAGTATATCCCGTACACACAACAGCCCTTCATTGAGAAAGGTGTTACGATGGTTCCGACCAGATTCATCAGCGAGCGATTGAATGCCAAGGTGGACTGGAATTCAACTACTCAAGCTATTACGGTGACCGATCCGGAGACTTCCCGAACGATTGTTCTGCAAGGCGGTAGTAACATCGCATTAGTCAACGGAAAAAAGTTGGAGATGGAACAGGAAGTACTCTTGCGAGATGATAATAGTTTCGTACCCTTAACTTTTATCGTTACACAGTTAGGTGGAAAAACACAATGGAACGAAGAGACTAGATCTGTACAAGTAACGAGGGAATAGGACAAATAAGCAACTAGGACGAGGCTGCCGACATGGATCGGCAGTCTCGCTTTGTTAAGGGACATAAGATCAACTAC
>NZ_JBFUIX010000172.1:0-6232 GCF_056401635.1 Paenibacillus sp. P4_E11
CACTAGAATGGAGACTTACTTCAAGCTTATACAGAGAACTTGATAAAGCTAAGGATTTGCTCAAGAGTAGTGGACAGGAATGGGAGAAGAAAAAGAATATTTATGAACTGGAATTAATAAGACTTTTTAAGGCGCAATCACATTTACACTTTAATTTGAATCCAGACAACTACATGGATATCATTTCTATTTTACAAGATGAACCTAACAACGAATTCACTTTTAATAGACTTGAATGGTTGTCAATCATGCAACATTATGGGGCACCTACACGACTATTGGATTGGACTTTTTCACCGTATATTGGCTTATTTTTTGGTGTGGAGAACGCAACGGAGGATTTCTGTTTATATGCATTAAACATTGAATACATACGGGAATATAACAAGAAAAATCATGGAGAGAAAGCAACTTTAGTAAGAAAGCTATTCACAAGTAAGCAGGACGGTTTTTTTGTGTACCCTTACGAACCGCAAATAATGAATGAGCGAATTGTTCGACAACAAGGATTATTTATAGTCCCCAGTTCAAATTATCGAACCTTTGATTCTTTACTTTCCAAATATGATATTGAAGATGGTGTAGGCAATGATGGCGAGGAAGTTGCATATAAGTTGGTTATTAAGAAGTCAATGATCCTAGACTGTATCTTAAATCTTAAATTAATGAATATTACACCTGAGACCCTGTTTCCTGGAATCGAGGGTTTTTGTAAATCCTTTAAATTACATTTACTTGAGCCAACCAAAAATATTAAGAGAGTTTTTTAGCGAATTCAGAGAAGGCATATCCATCATATAACAATGCATTCCCACTTCGGCCGGCTGCGCTGACCTTGGTCCACCCGAGGCATTTCAGGGAAGTGATTCACGTGGACACACCTGTACCGACTAAGCGCAGTCACGCCCGCCACTTCGTGGCTTAAGTCGGTAAGGCGTCGGGAATGCGGAAACGTTATACGAAATTTTTTCATTAGGAGAAGATGTTGTGGGAGATTTCATAGAAGTACTAGTAAAGGTTATACCAATAATAGCTGGTATTTTTGCAGTTATTAGGTTTATTGTAACAACAACTAATAAGTCTATTATTGAAATAATCATTACCCCTAAAAATATAAGATTATGGGAGGACTTTTTTGAACTTGTTGTCTTATCATTGATTATTACCACTGGATTGATTGTTCCAAGTTTAGTCCTAGGGTCTATATCAGAGTCGGTTATTAACATTATTGGCTCTATGCTACTAGTTGTTCTTTTAGTGACAAGTTTATTAATAATTGCTGCATGGGTAAGTACATGGTTTACAAAATTTAAATGGACGAAGAAATTATCCGAAATTGGTATTATTGGGAACTTTTTGACTGTGATACTCATTATGTTTCTTATTTCATTTGAATTAAGCAATGATTTAAAACAATTAATATCTGATGAGGAATACTTGGAAATAGTATTGATCTACTTATCATGTGATTTATTAATTTTCATTTTGTTTAAGATTTACAGAACATTATTCAGACATCTCTATAAACCTAGGCAAGGAATCTATCAAATTAAAAGAGTTGAAACCAATAAGATCAACGAAGAACTCGAATCATTAATATTTAGGTTTGCAATAGATAACGAGAGATATATCCTAAATCATTTACCACCAAGCCGCGATATGCAATTTCCGATCTACGTATACTTCCCGAAAGAAAATAATTTAATAAAGTATGTAAAAATCAATCAATTAACTAATGGAGAGAAATAAACTTCGCATAACACCGTATTCCCACAGCGGTCGGCTACACCGACCATGTTCTGCAGAAGTTTATCGAGGAAGCGAACTCAGCAGACAACCCTGCACTGGCTAACCGCGTCGCGGCCGGCCTTCGGCCTTAAGCCAGTGAGGGTTCGGGAACACAACAACGTTATATGAAAGATTGGCCTAAACCCATAAATTTTGAAGGCATATTCGAATGCCCCATCCTGGGGCTGAAGCTTAATAAAGGAGAATTTCTATGTTTGAATTTCATGGCTGGGCCGTATTGAGGTATCACTCACATGATACAAATGAACAGCTACAGGATGATGAATTCGATAAATTCTGCAAGTACATAAAAGACATTGATTCAATGAACTTATCAAAGATAACAAGATATAATGGACAAGACTCTTTTTTAGTAAGTGGACTTCATAATCACAAACAACAATATGTTCTTGAAATCTTTACTTGGATAGCATCTAACTTACCTGGATCATATGGGTTACTTTATATCAATGATAGTGATGATTTCAATGAAACAAATGAGAACACTAATAAATTTTTTGTTTGGAGATTAGCCAAAGGAAAACTGCTCTTAAAGGACGATTCACTATTGTCACCTATAGTTCCAACAATTGAGGATGAATTTGATCCTAGTAGAGACGATTAAAAACCGTATTAAAAACCGTATTAAAAACCGTATTAAAACCTTAACCTAATTAATATCTTTAAAGATTTAAACTTAATTTGTGGGCCGACGTCTGTCTTTATTCGAAGAAGTGGGCCAATCCTTCATATAACACCGTATTCACACTTCGGGCCGTTCGGCCCTTGGTCCGCCAGGAGCTATTTCTAAGAAGTTGATCAGGCGGACAACCTGCACTGGCTAACCGCGTCGCGGCCCGGCCTACGGCCTTAAGCCAGTGAGGGTTCGTGAATACAGGAACGTTATACGAAACTACTGAAGAATTCATTTTTAAGCCCAAAGGAAGATCATATTATGCAGATTCGAGGAGTCAATCATATTTGTTTTTCGGTCACAAGCTTAGAGAAATCCATTACTTTCTACGAGCAAGTTTTTGAAGCTAAATTATTAGTGACTGGCAGAAAACTGGCTTATTTTGATTTGAATGGGAYATGGATTGCCTTAAATGAAGAGAATGACATACCAAGAAATGAAATTCAATACTCTTATMCTCATTTAGCTTTTACGATCGAAGAAGAAGATTATGAAAGATGGAAAGAGAAACTAATAAAACTTGAAGTGAATATTTTACATGGTAGAGAAAGAGATGAAAGGGACAAGAAATCAATATATTTTACAGACCTGGACGGRCATAAATTTGAATTTCATACAGGACAATTAAAAGACAGAATGGAATATTATAGAAATAACAAAACCCATTTGAAGTTCTTTGAGTAAGTATCACAGYGTAGCTTCGTATAACACCGTATTCACGCTTCGGGGGACAAGCCCTCTCGGTCTACAAGATATATTTCGAGGAAGTGGTTCCAGCAGACAACCCTGCACTGGCTAACCGCATCGCGGCCGGCCTTCGGCCTTAAGCCAGTGAGGGTTCGTGAACACAACAACGTTATATGAAATCTGAGCAAACCTAATAATGAAAGGACTAATTTTGATGCATAATCTTCCGAAGCACTTTATATCCGCTGCTGCGATTGTAYTGAATGATGAAAACAAGATTTTATTACTTAGAGGACCCGAAAGAGGATGGGAAATGCCAGGAGGTGTGGTWGAAGAAGGTGAATCATTAACGGATGCTGCAATTAGAGAGACTAAGGAAGAAACCGGGATAGACATCGAAATAATAAAATTTTGTGGGATTTTTCAGAACGTTAAGGATTGTATTTGTAATACATTATTTTTAGGGCGACCTATAGGAGGGGAATTTAGAACATCCAATGAGAGTCTTGAAATTGGTTATTTTACAATGCATGAAGCTCTTAGTATGGTTACGTTTATGAACTTTAAAGAACGAATTGAATATTGTATAAACCAACAAGACCCCTTTTTAATAGAGTTTAATACATAATAGAAGGACTATTTGAAGGCGTGTTCAAGGAAGGCTCAGACTTCATATAACACCGTATTCACGCTACGGGACCTGTATGGTCCCTTGGTCTGCAAGAGGCATTTCGGGGAAGCAGAATCAGCAGACAACCCTGCACTGGCTAACCGCGTCGCGGCCGGCMTKYGGCCTTAAGCCAGTGAGRGTTCGTGAATACAACWACGTTAGATGAAATCATTGCAAATAAATTTTACATACTTTTGGGGGTTCAGAGATGAAAACAACAATTTATATGGTGCGCCATGCAGAGTCACCCTTTGTATTTGGACAAGAAAAAGCAAGAGGACTATCTGAAGAAGGACTAGCAGATTCAAGAAGGATAGCTGGTATATTTGAGGACATCGAAGTTAATTGTGTTGTTTCCAGTTCTTATAGAAGAGCCATTCAAACCGTGCAATACCTAGCAGATAAGAAAGGGTTACCTATTTTTGAATTTGAAGAACTTCGAGAAAGACCGATTAAAGGACTAGATAATAAGGCACCTTGGGAAGAATTGCTGAGAGCGATAGAGAAGTCGTTTATTGATATAGACTTTTTTTTAGAAGGCGGTGAATCTACCAGGAAGGCTCAGCAGAGAGCCATACCGATAATAGAGAAACTGCTTTGTGAATACAAAGGCAAGAGCGTTGTTATTGGAACCCATGGAAATATAATGACGATCATAATGAATTATTACAATATAGAATATGGATTTGATTTTTGGAACAGCACTTCAAAGCCAGATATTTATAAGATGACTTTTGAATCGAATGAATTAAAGAATATTGAAAGATTATGGGTCCCAAGTTATTCATGAGGGCAATGACTTCATCTAACACCGTGTTCCCGCGGCGGATCGCAAGCGATCCTTGGTCTGCCCGAGGCATTTCAGAGAAGCGGAATCAGGCAGACAACCCTGCGAGGCTAAGTGGCGGAGCCACCCGGCGACTTCGTCGCCTTAAGCCTCTCGGGTTCGGGAACACAACAACGTTATCGGAAATTACCCTAGAACATATAAAGACTAAATAAGAAAGGATAAAAAATGAAACTAACCTTTTATAAACAGAGTGGCTTAACTCTTGTTTATTTTTATTTTTTTTCAAAAGCACAGTGCATAGAATTGAATAATGGAGGAGAATCTGATTTAACTTGTGAGCTATTATTTGATTCTGAAGATGAATGGATTGGTTTAAGTTTTGCCAGTAACAACATAATTGAAGATAATTTTGAACCCAATAACCTTGTTACAATTTACCATTCAGAAGGAGTTTGGACCATATTATTTAGATCTAATAAAGTCGTTGCAAGAAAAGAAATACAAGGCTGTATAACGGATCTCTATAACAATAAATACACAGGGATTGAACTTATTCTACTTGAAAGAACGATACCTAAATTTACTTATATAAGTGATTTAATATACAATAAATAAATTTATTTGCTTTTCGAAGAAGAGGGTAACATCCGATAACACCGTATTCACGCTATGGAGCCTACGGCTCCTTGGTCTGTCCGAGGCATTTCGAGGAAGCGGACTCAGCAGACAACCCTGCACTGGCTAAGTCCGTCAGACCCGGGGCTGCGCCCCTTAAGCCAGTGAGGGTTCGTGAATACAACAACGTTATACGAAAATCGGTTAAAAACAATATTTATAAAGGAGAAATGAAAAAAATGACTGAAAAGCATTCTTTAAAAACTGAAATTACAGACTTATTAATTAAATTAATTCCAAATGCAGTGAAAGAGATACCAGCTCCTATAGACGATAGTGTATGCTACATTGCACTTTATCGAAGTGATGCCTATCCATTAGTTGGTCTTATCCAACTTGGTATTGAATCAAGAAGAAGTGAAATGAAAGAAGAAGCTGGAACGTGGGGAGCATGGAATTCTGGGGATCAACCAGTGAGATATCAAAATGATTTAAATAATGGAGAACTTGAAGAAAAACTAGAAAAATTTTTAGAAGTATGTGGAGAATCTGAAGAATTTGAAGGAGAATGGTACGATGCTGAATGGTGGGTAAGATGTTCCGAAATCATGAACGAGGTTTCAATGGAGTTAAACAAATACAATTGGAAATCACACTTTAATAACATCACTGAAGACTTCGTAGTATATGTCGATAGAGAAGACTTAGATGTTGATAATGGTGACCTTGAGTTATGTATTCCTAAAGAGAAAATAAAAATTTTGAAAAATATAGGACTGATTTAAATATATTGAAAGTATTTCAAGTAGAACCGATCTTCGTATAACAATACATTCCCACTGCGGCCGGCTGCGCCGACCTTGGTCCACCTGAGGCATTTCAGGGAAGTGAATCAGGCGGACACACCTGTACCGACTAAGCGCGGTCGCGCCCGCCACTTCGTAGCTTAAGTCGGTAAGGCGTCGGGAATGCGGAGACGTTATGCGTA
>NZ_JBFUIX010000173.1:0-6106 GCF_056401635.1 Paenibacillus sp. P4_E11
AGTCAAAAATGAACGGTATATCCCCTTCAATAGAGGTTGCTATACTTAAACCAAATTACCTGGAGGGGGTGAATGGTAAAAGAAAGGATTTCTTTGAAACCGGATTGGGTCCGATACCATTTTCGAAAGGGACGTGTGAATCTATGTCTAGTACTACTATTCGAACGCGAATGATGCGATCTACCATCCTCGTGTTGCTCGTAAGCCTGTCGATAGGCTTGCTGTGTCCGATGTTCGCCCAAGCTTTAGAAATAAAAGACAGCGCTTTCTTCAAATATGATCTGGAGAACCTCATCTTAGGGGCTATTCAAGGTCAGGACAGCTGGTCTGGCAGCACCAATGCCAAAGCAGTCACGAATTTGAAGTACGCCGGCGTCCGGGCACTCGAATTAAAGGATACCTCCAGCAGCAGTTATGAGTTCGCTTCGCGGCCCGTTCCGCCATCGGGAGCAGGTATCCTCGAATTCTACGCGAGAGCCAGTCAGACGAATGCCTTGGTTACGTTCAACATGCTGTCCGGCGGCAATACGACCATCTCGGTTGGATTCGGCAGTAACGGGAAATTCGTCAGGGAATCTTCAGCAGGTACATTTACAGATGTCTCTGCCGGAAGCTACGTGACGGGTCGCTGGTACTGCTTCACCCTGGCCTATGATCTCGTCAGAGGAAAATACAATGTCTATATCTACGATATGACAGCGGATAAGAGCAAATTGAGTTATTTGACCTTCCCGGATGATTATTCTCCCTTGACTACGGATTCATATATGGACAACATTCAGGTGGAAACCGCTTCGGCGCAAACGGGTACGGTTTATTTCGACAATATCGCGGTATACCCGATGGAATCAAGAATTGCAGATGAAGGCTTCGAGGGCTATACGGTAGGAAATCTCAACAATCAAGGGGCTTGGACGGTCTCGGGTAGCGCTGTAACCGTGGAGAGCGGTACAGGAATCAGCGGGGCCAAATATGCCAAGATTATGGGAAATGTAACTTCGGACGTATACGCCCGAAAGAATCTATATCGAGCGGCCAATACGACTTCGGAAGTTTGGGTGAACGCCTCCCAATCCAACCGCCAATTGCAAATCATAGGTTATTCCGATATCGGTTCCCTGGTCGAGTCGGTCAAGATCGGCTTAGGAGCCAACGGGAACTTCTTCTACTACGAGGATACGCTCTCCGTCGATACCGGAATCGCCTATAGCGCGAATACATGGTATCGGCTGCGGGTCAATACCTACGGATCCAAGAATGGCCGATATTATGTATTCGAAGTCTCTAATGCTGCTGGAGTTTCCGTTTATCGAAGTCCCCTGTTGGATATGAGGAACACCAGTTCGGGCGAATCCAGTTACCTGGATCTCATAGAAGTCCGAACACCTGCCGGGGGAAGCTCTACCTTCAAATTCGACGAATGGAATGTTATGGCTAACGACATCTTATTGAACCAGAGCTTCGAAGGAATGGTCGTCGGCAATGCGGTCAATGGGCAAGAAGGATGGTCGGGGACGTCAAACAGCACAATAGCGGATAATACCAGCTCCGTCATTTCTTCAGGGGGGAACAAAACCTTGAAGATTGAGGATACCAGTACCACTCTAATTCAGTCTACCGGTGTTTCTTTCCCGGGGGTGACCTCCCTGCTCTATGAATTCTGGGTTAAAGCTTCCAGTATAAGCGATATCCTCTATATGGATGTTAAGAATGGATCGACTCAAGCGGTCAGACTAAGCCTTGCTTCCAATGGTAAATTCGGCTACTATGATGGCTCTCAATATGTATCAACTACTACCAATTATTCAGCAAACACTTGGTATAAAATTGTCCTTACCGTAGACGCCACGGATAAAACCTATGATTATTACGTATACGATCGGGCGGGGACTCAACTGGTAAAGTTTAACGATATTGATTTTATCGACACCTCGACCTCATCTGTCAATTATATAGGCTTTATTACCAATTCCACCAAGTTGGGCACGTATTATGTGGATGATATCAGCCTGAAGAACACCGGCTCCTTCCAAAACCGGAGTACATTCGACTATCTCGACCAATTGGGGACCAACGGTGACTGGTTTAAGAACAGCAACGATGAGTCCGGTACGTTGGCTTGGGGAGAAACCAGCGTCATGATGGCCTACTTGGATATGTATGAGACGACCCGGGATACCGCTTATCTGGACCAATTCATCTCTCATGCAGATGCGGTCCTGAATCAACGTGACTCGGTAAGAGGCGTAACCGATTACAAGGGGGATTCGCTTGCTGCATGGCGCAGTGGTTCAAGATACACCCTGGCAGAGAAATTACTCCAGGATGCCGGGGGAAGTAATGTTTTACGCGTCAAATCCGTTCGGAACGGGGATTCGACTGGGGGGACCGGAACGGCCAACGACAACAATTCAATCCATGTCCGGGTCACACAAGGGACTAACCCGGGAAGCTTCAAATTGAATGTGTATAGTCATGTTCTTGGCATTGACACTACCTACGACAATCTGAATATGGATAATTCTAGTCCGAACTATGCCTTGACTCGGGTCGTAGACAATTTAGTGGTTTTAGAGGATATGGGGGGGTCTGGAATTAGCAATCCAGCTGTCATGTCTCAAGATGAACCATTGGAATCGAAATACATGTATCTGTTGGTGGATAACGCATTTATTAGCGTCCCGTACGCCCGGTACGTTGATCTGGTGTATCACACTCCGTCTTTCCCAATTGGGGGAACTTATAGGAACAAGGCTGACACCTATAAAACTGCCGTTAAGACCAATTTATCCCACTTCGATTCTTATTGGATGGATAATCCGGCTGATAGTACCGAGGGTTATTTCAAATTTGCTTATGGATCTCCAATTTGGGCAGATGGAGCAGATGAACCGATTAATCGATTGGCTGCCATCGGGATGGCCTATCTCTACATCAATCATGCAGAGGCCGATGCGGTGTATGCAGTGCGAGCTTCCAAGCTGGCTAATCTGTTCAAACAAGATCTTGAGGTCCGTTCGGTCACGGTTGGCAGCACATCCTATGACTATTATTATTGGACCTATTGGGATAGGGATTTACTCGGTTATAACGGTTGGACGACATCATCAGGCGTATCTTCCAACACCAAATCATTTACGGGGTACAAAGCAACAGAGGATGTTTCCCATGCTTTACTCGACATTTACTTTGCTTACTTGGCCTACAAACATCAACTCAAGGTTGTGAATACCACTACTCCGGTCTTCAACCTGACCGATATGCAGCGGTTTGCAAACAACTTTACCAAAAAAATAATTCTAAGCGACGGTAGAATGTCATCCGATGTTGGAGGTAACGGAATCAGTGCCAACTATGTTGCCGAATGGCTTCTATTATCCGAATTTGATCCTGAGGTATATAACAAAACGAAAGATTTGGTAGACCAAAAGGATTATTTGGGAACCACTCGCGCAATCGGAATGAGTGCCTTAATGAACTGGGCCAAGCCGCCCCTTATCCTAGAAGCCGAAACCCTGCCAGTCACCCCTTCAGCAGGCGACACTCAGGCGAATTATCCCGATACGCCGACTGGAAAAGTATTCAACAACTTAAACTCTAATGCAATCAACGATTACGTGGAGTATACCGTCAACATACCTGCTCCAGGCACCTATACGATCTATATCGGGAACCGGACGGCTGCCAATAAAGGCATCTATCAACTAGCCATTGCCGGGACGAACCAAGGGGGCACGGTTGATGAATACAACAGCGCGACGGGGTTTATGGAAACGAATCTAGGCTATGCCACATTCAGCACTAGCGGGAATAAGACGTTCCGCTTTACAGTGATGGGCAAAAACACCAGCAGCAGCGGGTACCAGCTCGCTTACGATTATATAAAGCTGGTTAAGCATTAGAGGGGAAAGAGCTTTATGGATTGCCTGAAGGCGAACGCACGCTCCGCAATAACGGTACTGGAGATTTGTATTTCATCGTTATTCAAGTCCAAGCGAACAGTCTCCGCCAATGGGTGATGACTGATGGCATCATTCTGGATAAACCAGTGACCTGGCCGGAATAGTTCCACAGTGGATGTCGCTCAGCCATTGATATTACGCTATACTGCCTGTTCAACGAGGCTGCCGATCCATGACGGCAGCCTCGTTGAATTTTATTTTATTCTACTATCGTTTCCACTAGCGTTAATATTCCAATTCATCAACTTTCTTATTTTCGTAGTAATTGCGAATTTGGCTTCAACGTACGTTATAACCAAATAATCGGGTTCTTCGGCGAGCACAGCTTCTGTTCTGCTCGGCGGAACCGATCACGATTGCCGATACCGTCGGATGTGACGTACACGATCTGTACGAAACGAACCGAATAAACCAATCCGTTCCGAACCCGTAATAAAGCGGCGGTCTCCTGACGGAATGACATATTCAAAATTCAACATAAAATGGATGATGTTCTTCAATTAAACAAACTCTATTCTCTGCCTGAAATTTCTCCAAGTCACCATCTCTAATGCTACTTCAACTGGAAAAAATCCTACATCTAAAGATTCAGGGCTCGTTGTTAATTCTCCTCCGATTGGTCTAACATCTATACCGCTCTCTTCCTTCGTTTCCCTGACTGCTGCATCTTTCAACGACTCACCTTCTTCGACCACTCCCCCTGGCATTTCCCAACCTCGACTGGGACCTTTTAATAATAATATTTCGTTACGCTCATTAAGCACAATTGTTGCCGCAGAAACATAATGTTTTGGAGCCACCTCATCGTCCTCCTATTCTTCAATCAATAAAACTATTCAAAATTGATTCCGCAAATGCAACATCTTTTATGAGACTTGAATATTCCTCAGGAGTTGAGCCGTCTTCTACGCACCAACACACTCCCATTGAAGCTTCCACATAAAGGCATTGCTTTATGATTTCGTTCGGGATATTAAGTTTTTTCTCTAAACTTCCTATTATTTCGTTAATTTTCTTATGTAGTTCCGGAGTTTTTTCATCACCAAATTCATTTAATATAAAACGTGGGACATCAAATACAGGATCGCCTATTACACCTTTTGGGTCGATTATTACATATTGTCCATTTGGACCAAGTAAAATATTATCATGATGAAAATCGCCATGAAGCAGCATCTTCTGTGAATACAAAGCAGAAACCGATGAGCATATATCTTTTGCTTTTTTCATGTACAAATATAATTCTTTACAATCATGTCGCTTGCTCATATATTCTGTTATTCTATTGACCCACTCTGTGAAAGTCGGATATATTTCTGCTCTATCAGGTGTAATATGCAAGCCTGAATATAGAGAACAAAATACCGATAGTCTTTTATCAAGAGAACTTTCATCCCTTAGTGGAGTCCCAGGCAGTACACACTCTTCAAGCATGACACCATTTTCAATATCAGCTTCAAACACTCTGCAAAATCGTCTGCCGTTGTATTGACACAAAGCATTAAATTCTGTGTGTATTCCTCCAAAAGAAGATTTACTTATTTTAAGCACTACGCTTCCAAAGTTTTCTGAATAGCACATGAAAACTAAATTTGCAGAATATGAAGGAATAAATTGAAAAGAGGTTAAACCCCATTTTTCAGCATATGTTTCAATATCCCTTAAAACCTTTTCATAAAAATCTCTACCAAATCGGTTCATAATATTTTCGGTTTCATTTTGCTTAAAACAATAACGCATGTTCACCTGTAGGATCTACCTCCATATTAGCCTCCAGTTTTTCTAGCAACATACATGATATGTTCGGACAAACTAAGCAAATCTTCGCGTTCACATACTTGCTCTGCCAAGTCCAACCAAGCAGTAACCACCTCAGGTGATTGGCTTAGTAGCTCAGGCTCACGCAAATATAAAAAACTTTCACAGTTCAGCAAATGTAGTTTTTCAAGATCAAATGGTTTGAAAAATGGCAGTACATCTTTGGGGCGGATAAAAAAATTGTCCGTAAATCCCTGCCCAACAAAATTCACATCGTCTAGCATCACATTTAGTTGAGATTTCCGCTCATCGTTCAATATCAAAGCTGGTTTTCGGATTAGATAATCCCAAACGAATGAATAGGAAGAAACAAATGACACAAAAAT
>NZ_JBFUIX010000174.1:0-6102 GCF_056401635.1 Paenibacillus sp. P4_E11
GTGTACCGCCATGGTGCAGAGGCATCCGTTCCGATGTTGTTCGTTCAGGGAGCAAACGATTTTGTATTCATCCAGAAGGCATCAGCGAAGCTGGTAAAGTTGAATACGCTTTTTTCCAGAGTCGTCATACAAGGAGCCAACCACACATTCGGAATCAGACATCCGTTTGTGTCCACTACTCCTGCCCTGGAAGAGGCCATTGCCAAGACGAATGATTTTATTGAGCAGGTGGTAAATAAGGAGGGTTTCCTAATATGAGTGAGAGCACGCAAGACCAACAAGTCGTTTCTGCAAGTCCGATTAAGAATAAAGTAGGGAGCTTCTTCATCCCCGTACGTGATATTGAAGGTGCGCGTGATTGGTACGCCGATTTGTTGGGACTACCACAAGGCGATTGTAAAATCGTCAACGGTCATCTCTGCATCATTCCCATGCAAGGGACAGCAGGGATTATACTCGATACGATGCCGATGTGGGGAGGACAGGAACCGGGCGGTGCCCCTTCGATAAAGACGCCATCGGTCATGCTGCTTACAAGCGATCTTCAGGGCTCTTACCAGTATGCCAAGGAACATAATCTCACACTTGTGTCGGAAATCGAACATGATCATTGGTTCGTGATCCAGGATCCAGATGGGAACTTGTTGATGGTTTGCCGAGAATAATTGAGCTTACAGGTCGGTGAGGATAACTCGCCGATCTGTTGTTTTTCCGGCATGCATCCGGTATCCTTGCAAGAAGAAAGGAGTGGATTCAGCTGAAGACAGCGTTGGTAATAGGAGGAACCCGATTTTTCGGGAAACGGATGGTTCAATTGTTAATCGAACAAGGCATCGAAGTGACCCTAGCGACTAGAGAAGACGATTTCGGTAACGATGTTAAACGGATCACGGTCGATCGTGAAGATGCACAGGCCTTATTCGCATCCGTAAAAGGAAAATCATATGATGTGGTCTATGATCAAGTTTGTTATGCTCCGAATGAAGCAATTGCTGCATGCGACATTTTTGATGGACTCACGGATCAATATATTTTAACCTCGACTATGGCTGTATACGATATGGGAGATCGAGCTCGGACGGAAGATGAATTCAACCCGCATACATATCCTTTACTTCACGGAGGTAGGGGAGATTTTGAATATGGGATAGGCAAGCGCCTCGCCGAGGCCGCACTATTCCAAATAGCGGCATTTCCTGTAACTGCCGTTCGGATCCCGGTAGTAATGGGGCCTGACGATTACACAGGGAGACTTCGTTTCCACATTGAACAAGTGATTCGGCAACAGACGTTCGCTCTACCTAACCCTGAATCGAGGCAGAGTTTTATTCATGCGGAAGAATGCAGTCGGTTTCTGGTATGGCTCGCTAATCACTCTGTAGTGGGGCCGATTAATGCTTGCGCCAACGGAACAGTGCTGTTGCGCGAGATGATGGGTCGAATTGAAGATGTTGTTGGACAAAAGGCTGTGTATGTGACTGATTCGCAGCATTCGCCCAAGTCTCCGTTCGGTATTTCGGGATCGTACTATATGGATAATATGAAAGCTAAACACGAAGGTTTTGTGTTCTCGGAACTGATGGAGTGGTTGCCGCAATTAATACGAGCGGAGGTATTGAAAATACAATAAACAACAAAAAGCCTCCGATACCGGAGGCTAATTTGCTATGTGACGACCCAGAAGAGATTCGAACTCCCGACCGACGGCTTAGAAGGCCGTTGCTCTATCCAGCTGAGCTACTGGGTCATATGTGTAACAATAATGGAGCGGGTGAAGGGAATCGAACCCTCGCCTCAAGCTTGGGAAGCTGGCGTTCTGCCATTGAACTACACCCGCATGGCAATAGGAATAACTGCAAAGCTTAACATCACCATATGGGGTGAAAAGTGAAGCATGAGTAATAGTATCACAGGTACTTGGTAAAAGCAACAAAAGAAATCATAAAAAGGTGTGCGTATTCTTCTGGCAAATCTGCTACAATATATGGAATATAAAGATGCAAAATTCGATATAATTCGACGAATACAGGGTGGTGACTTCCATCGCAGACAGTAATTTAATACTTTTCCCGAAAACAATCGACTATTATCAGATTGAGCTGACACGTATGCTGGAGACGGAACGGTACGGGGAGGCAACTGGCGTACTGCGCTTTTTGCTGCAGTGTCATCACGAAGACGACAGTGCCCGCGAGGAGTGGCAATCGTTACTCGACTGGCTCGAGACGACATTCCCCGACGCAGCGAAGCCGACCGGATCACGTTCCATTGGGGCGATAGACGGTACAGATACCTCCTCGGAGGAACAATTGTTCGACAATGAGGAAGAGGAGTCAGAATCAGATCTGATTCGCAGACGGGTATGGTTGAAGTCGGCTGAAGATTCCCAATACGTGCCAAAGCTGCTGGAATCGCTCACGCAGACGGATTCCCCGGACAAACAACTGCTCGCGCTAGAACAACTGTTGCACGCTGAACATAGCCGGACGAACCGCACGATCMGGGAGTGGTTGGAGAGCAGCAGAATTCATCCGGTTGTCCAGTTCAAAGCTTTGCAAGTGCTAAGAGCAAGAGGGGATTCTGAGCGCCTTAAGCTGCACAAGCTTGGCCAATCGCTGGAGCTGGACGTGAAGGATACCCCTTTATCCTACGAAGATTTTCCTCAACAGATTGGGAACATTCGGGAACGCGTTCAAGAAGTGAACGAGGTGAATCATCCGACGCTGGCGTATTTTGTAGATCAGATGTGGAACGACTTTCTGGCGTTTATATACGGAACCTCAATCTACCGGGAAATGCTTTCTATGGGCGAAGACGGGCTCGACATCTGGGCGGCTGCCCTGCATCACACGTTGCAGGAAACAATGTTCGCGAAGAGCGATGAGCGAGAGACTAGACAATTGTTCGGCATAGCCGATGACCAGATGAAGGCTTGGCAGAAGGCTTGCCAGGTCATGAAACTGTTCCTTATGATAACTGCGCCGACGGAATAGTTATCGCGAATAATGTCGGGAATAATCGGGAATAATCGATGCCTTGAAATGCATCAAGATTGTGATATAATATAATGGTTATAAATGCCCATCGTACAGGTCGGGTCCAATATGCCGGACAAGTTAACCATGTAACGGTCAAATTCTGGAGGGGAAAGCATAAAATGAAAGCTAGCTGGGAAAAAATAGAGAAGAACAAGGTTCAACTGACAATCGAAGTAGACGCAGATCAAGTAGCTGTAGCCTTGGACAAGGCATTTAAGAAAGTAGCTGGTAAGATCAACGTACCAGGATTCCGTAAAGGTAAAGTACCTCGCTCGATTTTCGAAGCTAAGTTCGGTGTAGAGAGCTTGTATCAAGATGCACTCGACATTATTTTGCCAGAAGCTTACATGGAAGCTGTTCAGCAAAATGACATCATCCCGGTTGACCGTCCAGAAGTGGACGTCCAACAATTTGCCAAAGGACAAGCCCTTCAATTCACAGCTACGGTAGCCGTGAAGCCTGAAGTTCAACTTGGCGAATACAAAGGTATTGAAGTCGAAGAGAAGTCGAATGAAGTAACTCCTGAAGAAGTTCAAGCTGAGCTGGAGCGTCTGCAACAGCGTCATGCTGAACTGGTCGTTATTGAAGAAGGCGCTGCTGAGAACGGCGATACGGTAGTCATTGACTTCGACGGTTATGTGGACGGTGTAGCATTCGAAGGCGGCAAATCCGAGAAGTATTCGCTTGAACTCGGTTCAGGCAGCTTCATCCCAGGATTCGAAGAGCAAGTGGTCGGTCTGAGTGCAGGCGAAGAGAAGGACGTTAATGTTAACTTCCCAGAAGACTACCACTCCGAAGACCTGAAAGGTAAGGCGGCTGTATTCAAGATCAAGCTTCACGACATCAAGCGCAAAAACTTGCCAGAACTTGACGATGAATTCGCCAAAGATGTGAGCGAGTTCGACACGTTGGACGAGTTCAAGGAAGACATCGTGAAACGCCTTCAAGATCGTAAGACGAAGTCGAATCAACAAGATATCGAATCGACTGTTGTCGAAAAAGCGGCTCAAGCGGCTGAAGTAGAAATTCCAAATGCCATGATTGAAACTGAAGTGGAGCAAATGTTCAAAGATTTCGCCAACCGTCTGCAAATGCAAGGGATGGACTTGAACATGTACTTCCAATTCACGGGTCAGAACGAAGATGTCGTGAAGGAACAAATGAAGGGCGATGCGGAGAAGCGCGTTCGCAACAACCTTGTTCTTGAAGCGATTAGCAAAGTGGAGAACATCGAGGCTTCCGAAGAAGAATTGACGGAAGAGCTGGAGAAGATGGCTCAGCAATACCAACGTTCACTGGATGAGATTCGCACCATTCTCAGCGCTAACGGCAACTTGGATAGCCTGAAGGGCGAACTGACCGTTAAGAAAACAGTTGACTTCTTGGTTGAGAACAGCAAGCAAGTAGCTGCTTCCGTAGCGTAAATCTCACAACAACTTCAGACGAAGGGCACGTTTAACTACTAAGCGTGCCTTTGTTTTACTCTCCGGGCCAGTTTCATTGCTGATCCCAGGCACTCCAGGCAGAGGCGGCAACAGTTGATTTGCATGGATTGAATACCCCATACATAGAGTGATATTAGCCAAAAATGACACCGTTAGGCTATTCATGCTACAATGAATGGAACGGGATTTTGCATTCGCCCGTAAACCGTGTTATTTTAGAATGAAGCAAGAGTTCATATAGAAATGAGGTCATGGATATGAGTCTGATCCCTATGGTCGTAGAGCAGGAAAGCCGCGGCGAACGCTCTTACGACATCTATTCCCGTCTCCTTAAGGACCGCATCATCTTCTTGGGCAGCGCCATTGACGACGATGTTGCCAATCTGGTCATAGCCCAGTTGCTATTCTTAGCAGCTTCGGATTCGGAGAAAGATATCCATTTGTATATCAACTCCCCGGGCGGTTCGGTTACGGCGGGAATGGGCATATTTGACACCATGCAGTTTATTAAGCCAGACGTATCCACGATTTGTATGGGGATGGCGGCCAGTATGGGGTCTTTACTGCTTACTGCAGGTGCGAAGGGCAAGCGATTTGCTTTGCCGAACAGTGAAGTCATGATTCACCAGCCTCTTGGAGGCGTACGCGGTCAGGCGACGGACATTAAGATTCACGCCGACTGGATCATCAAGACGAAGCAGAAGCTCAACAACATCTACGTAGAACGGACTGGTCAGTCTTACGAGAAGATCGAGCGAGACACAGACCGTGACAATTTCATGTCAGCTGCCGATGCAGTAGAATACGGGCTGATCGATAAAGTAATTACCCAATTATAATAAGTAGGAGGTGATCCTATGTTTAAATTCAACGACGAAAAAGGTCAACTGAAATGTTCCTTTTGCGGCAAATCCCAGGATCAGGTCCGTAAGTTAGTGGCGGGACCGGGTGTATATATTTGTGACGAGTGCATCGAACTGTGCACGGAGATTGTGGAAGAAGAACTCGGCAGTGAAGAAGAATTGGACCTGAAGGATGTTCCGAAACCGAAGGACATTCGAGTTATTCTCGATCAATATGTCATCGGTCAAGATCAAGCGAAGAAGTCGCTGTCCGTAGCGGTATACAACCACTACAAGCGAATCAATTCGCAGAACAAGCTGGAAGACGTGGAATTGCAAAAGAGTAATATCGTGCTGATTGGACCAACGGGTAGCGGGAAGACGTTACTTGCCCAGACACTTGCTAAAATCTTGAACGTGCCGTTCGCTATTGCTGATGCCACTTCCTTGACTGAAGCAGGATATGTAGGCGAAGACGTAGAGAACATTCTACTTAAGCTCATTCAGGCTGCCGATTATGACGTGGAGAAAGCCGAACGCGGTATCATCTACATCGATGAGATTGATAAGGTAGCTCGCAAATCAGAGAACCCTTCGATTACTCGTGATGTTTCCGGTGAAGGTGTGCAGCAGGCTCTTCTGAAGATTCTCGAAGGTACGGTTGCAAGCGTTCCTCCTCAAGGCGGACGCAAACACCCTCACCAAGAATTCATTCAGATCGACACGACCAACATCTTGTTCATTTGCGGCGGTGCATTTGACGGAGTGGAACAAATC
>NZ_JBFUIX010000175.1:0-6095 GCF_056401635.1 Paenibacillus sp. P4_E11
CTTTTTCACTTTCCACTCCTCTTGTCCACAGTTAATCGACAGCCTCTATGAGGGTGTTATAGGAAAATCAATATTAGTCTTAGGAGGAAAGACCATGACGGATCAAGACAAACAACCACAAGCTCCCGTTCAACCGACCAACACGGGAGAACACGATTTCAACAACCATTGGAACGGTCATCAACACCTACCTCCAATGGGATCGCCCTATCCGTTCAATCAGCAGCCTATTCCTCCCAAACGCAAGTTTGTAGCCGGATTATTGTCTTTTTTCGTTCCGGGTATCGGGCACTTTTATTTGGGACAGATGCAGCGAGGGATCATGATCATGCTCGCTATTATTCTGGACATCTTCGCCATTGTCCAGCTCTCCATCAGCATGAATGTGAGCATTCCGCTCATCACGCTGTTTTCCTTGCTGTTGCCTGTCATTTACTTCTTCACTATATTCGATGCCCTGCAGCTAACCGACCGGATCAACAATCAGCGCTACTCCATATTCGGCGAACCGAATGAATTTTTTGGCAGCAGCCAAGGAGATCCCCTGCAGTCGTTAACACGTGGGAATCGGGCAGGGTGGTTGTTAATTGGGGTAGGTGCGTTGTTCTTCCTATTGAGCCATAAGCCAGCTTGGATGACCGAACTTGTGAGCACGATGGGCTCCTATGTGGGGGCACTCATTCTCATCTTGATTGGCGGCTACTTATTTTTACGGAAGAACAACAACAAATAATAGACCGTTGCTTGGCAATTGGTGAAGGGGGATATATTCCTTATGATCAAAGTGGGGAGAATTACATCGGCGCTTATCCTCGTTGTAGTAGGAGGTTTGCTGCTGTTCGATCAGATGGCGGATACGAATTATTTGGGCTACGTGCTGGATTGGTGGCCGCTTATCATGATCTTATTGGGTGTCGAGTACTTGTGGGTAAACTTGAAGTATCAGAAGAGTGACCGTCAGCTGAAATTGGATATAGGCGGTGTGTTGATCGCAGTTGTGATCGTGATTGGCGTAGTTGGTGTAACGCAGTCGAGATGGATTCCCACCCAGTGGTTCAATGGCGTGAACTGGGAATCGCTTGTCAAGGGAGAGCTGGGCAAGAAGTTTGAGATGGGAACCACCACTATTCCGATTGCCGAGAAGACGGACAAAGTAACAATCGACAATCCGTATGGCAGCATCATTGTACAGACAGGCAGCGTGAAGCAGATCGAGATTCAGCGGACCGTCTGGGTCAATCTAAGCGATGAGAGCGGGGCACAAGAAGTAGCGGACGCGACACATATTGACTATACCGCAGGGGATACACTAGTTATTACCAGCAAAAGCGATATTAATCGGTTTGCCCGTAAGCCTACTATCCAACTCGTGGTAACTGTCCCAGAGCAGGAGAAGCTCAATTGGTTACTCAAGGGACTGAATGGTAAAATTGAAGCCGCCAAGCTTCCGATCGATGACGAGCTGGAAGTCGATACCACGAATGGCAGCATCACCTTATCGGATCTGCAGGGCAAGCTGATCGCACATACGAGCAACGGTTCAGTGAAAGCAACTGCGATCAAGGGCAAGGTACAGCTGACAACGACGAACGGCTCGGTGACCGCTCAGGATATTACGGGCGATGTCGAGATCAAGACCTCTAACTCTTCTGTAACGGTAGACCGGGTATCTGGAAAACTAACCACGCGCACGACAAATGGTAGAGTAGCCGTTACAGAAGTGACTGAAGCTGTTCAAGTGGAAACATCCAACGGATCAATCTCGGTTGCCAGTCACAAGGTAGGCGGAGATTGGAACTTGGAAACGAGTAATGGACGAATCGAAACGAAACTACCTGCCGATGGTAATTATGAAGTGGACGGTCGCGGAGGCAGTGTGACCACTAACCTCCCGTTAAACGTTTCTGAGAAGAGAATTGAGGGGAAAATCGGCACAGGCCAGTACAAAATCAAAGTAAATACATCCAACTCAAGCATTTCGTTTCAAAGGGCAGATTGACAAAAACAACGACGCGACCGTAATATATAAAGAAGCTGGCATAATCAAACAAAATTTGTGGTGGTGAACGTCGATGACAACCCGTTTCGAACATGCATTAGATAAACTTAAAATGACCGGTGTCCGAATGACCCCTCAAAGACATGCCATTCTTGGCTATTTGTTGGATTCCATGTCGCATCCGACTGCCGATGACATCTACAAAGCGTTAGGAGACCGTTTTCCCAGCATGAGCGTAGCGACCGTCTATAACAACCTTAGGGTGTTCATTGATTCGGGTCTTATTCGCGAACTGACTTATGGGGACGACTCCAGCCGATTCGATTCGGATATGTCGGATCATTATCATGCCATTTGTGATCAATGTGGAGTTATCGTCGATTTCGAGCATCCTCCACTGCATGAGGTGGAAGATACTGCTGCGAGAGAGACCGGATTCCAGGTCAGAGGACACCGGTTAGAAGTGCACGGGCTATGTCCCGCCTGCGCCCGAACGCATTGACATTATTTTCAATCGTTCAATTGGAGCAATTCCAATATACTAGACGCATCCGGCTTCTTCCCCAACAGGAGAGGATTCGGGTGCGTCTTTTCTTTTGGGTAACCGTGGAGATTACGGGAGGGGAACTATGGAGCTTACAGCGAATGATAAGCCGCAACGCCCTAAGCGGAGTGGTTTTCGATTATGGGCCTTTATGTTTTTATTTCTTATAGCACTTATATCTGCAGCAGGGACGTATTATTGGTTTTCTGTATATTACCCGAATCAAGAGCATGTTAGTCCGGATCTGAACAATATGAAGAAGCCGATCTTTTATCAAGGCGCGATTTGGAAAGAAGAAGCACTTGGGAGCAAGGAGAACTTGAAGCTGCCGCTCTCGCTCGTTCAGGATAAAGTCGATTCGACCCTACTATATGAGGCAACCTCTGAATCGGTCATTATTACAACGAAGGATAAAGTGGTTCGGCTGAAGACGAATAATTTGACAGGTATGATGAATGAAAAGGCATTCACGCTTCGGTTTCCGGTTGAGAAGGCAGAGAGTCGCATCTACTTGCCAATTGATTCCTTACGGGAATATTATGGCCTGGACATCCGCGAGTCCGAGGAGACGGGTGTAGTCATGATATACCAGGCCGGGGATACCATTCAATGGGGGAATGTACAAGCCTCAGGCCGCAAATCCGGTCAGATTATTCCGATGCGACAATCAGTAGGAATCAAATTTCCAATCGTTGCCGATTTGCAGCCCCAAGAGCAAGTGGTAATCTTGTCCGAGCAGGATAACTGGTACCATGTGCAGCGTAAGAACGGAATTACGGGCTACGTGCAGAAGAAGAGCGTAGCACTCGATCATATCGAAACCGTCCCGCTTTCCAAGCAAGCGACGGCATTTGTCCCTTGGAAGCCGCTTGGCGGCAAAGTGAATTTGACTTGGGAGCAGGTCGTGACCAAGAATCCGAATACAGCGCAGATCGCGCCGATGCCTGGTCTGAATGTGATTAGCCCGACATGGTTTCATTTGATGGACGGAGAAGGCAATATTAAGAATCAAGCCGACGCTGCTTATGTGAAGTGGGCACAGGCCAACAATTTGCAAGTATGGGCCTTGTTCGACAACAATTTCGATCCCAAGATTACGACAGAAGCGCTGGCTACTTATGACAAGCGGTTGAAGATGATTAAGCAACTGCTTTCATTCGCCCAACTCTACAAGCTGCAGGGCATCAATATTGATTTTGAGAATGTGAACTTGAAGGATAAGGCGAACTTGACCCAATTCGTAAGGGAAATGACACCTATGCTGCATGAGCAAGGGCTTGTTGTATCCATCGATGTGACCGTGAAGTCGACAAGTGAGAATTGGTCGATGTTCTATGACCGCCAGGCACTTAGTGAGACCGTGGATTACATGATGGTTATGGCTTATGACGAACACTGGGCGAGCAGTCCGATTGCGGGTTCGGTGTCTTCGCTGCCGTGGGTGGAGAAATCGATCGTGCAGATCATGAAGGAAGATAAGGTGCCTGCGAGCAAGCTTATTCTTGGTGTTCCTTATTATACCCGAATCTGGACGGAGCAAACGAAAGACGGTAAAACGTCGGTAACGTCCCGAGCCGTATTTATGGATACCGCCAACGCGACCGTTAAGGACAAGAACCTGACGCCCGTATTTCTGCCGGAAATCGGACAGCAATATGTGGAGTATAAGGATGGAGACTCGTTGATTAAGATATGGTTGGAAGATGAGGTTTCCATGAAAGCCCGGATCGAGCTTGTGAAAAAATATGATTTGGCCGGAGTCGGTTCCTGGAGGCGAGGGTATGAAGTGCCTGCGATCTGGGATTTGATTAAGAAAACGTTGGAAGCTAAGCCGTGATTACGTAACAAGAAAACCTGGCCGATGAACMGGCCAGGTTTTCTTGTTGTCTACGTATTCTTTACGATGAAGAAGATGAGGTTTCTGATGTACCATTCGGTTCATTGGCGTAAGCTGGGTCGAACGTTAGCTTTGTTTTGCAAAACATGCAGCGATCGGTCTTGCCTAACATCTTGGTGCGTCTACCGCATTCGGGGCAATCCAGCGAGATGGCGCTAGTAGACAGCATACCTGCCCAGAAGTAAATGGCGACGCTCCCTAGCATCACGATCATGCCTAGAACCATGAATATAGCAGCGATAATTTTGCCGGCCTTCCCCCAGTCGAAGACGATCCCGGCCAACCCTACGATCATGACAGCCATACCGCCCATCGTTAGCAGCAGCCCCCACAATCTGAATTCGTTAATCTTGCTTGATTTGAAAAACATAAGTCATCCTCTTTTCCCGGTCAGTCCGGTTTTCATATTTGTCCATATGTTGAGGCAGGAAACCGATCCCTTGTGTAGAATTAAATTAGGACATCCCTATCGCCAGTGTATATCGTCGGAGGTAAGACATGGAGTCCATTAAGGAACACATTCGATTCCGGTTTGAACAAGACAGCAAGCTGATCGGCGTTCTACTCGTACCGAATCCGGCTCCCTATAGTCCGCTTGTGGACGGATCAGATGGACTCGTATTGATCGTACGAGAACAAGACGATGAGGCGAGCACCCTATCCCATTATAGTAAAGACGGATTCCGTATACAAGAACGTTGCTTGAACCCTGCTCAATTGGAACAGGGGATTGTGAATAGTGCGGCCAGAAGCGTTATCCAGTGGATGTTACAAGGAGAGATTGTGATGGATCCCCATTTGTACATGGAAGGTTTAAGGCACAAGCTAATGGAATATCCTCCTGAATTGCGCCAACAGAAGCTGCAAATCGAATTTTCGCTTTTTTTGCGGAGTTATCAGCAGAGCAAGCAATACTTGCAGGATGGCCATCTGTTGGATGCTTACAGTAATGTTCTGGAGGCGCTATGTCACTGGGCGCGAATTGTCATCATCGAAGAGGGCATTCACCCCGAGGTTCTGGTGTGGGCGCAAGTTCGTAAGATTAACCCCGGAGTATACAAACTGTATGAAGAGCTTTCTTCTAACGATGAAACTTTGGAGCAGAGGGTTCGGCTTGTCGTCTTGGCCTGCGAGTTCTCCGTTATGTCGAAGATGGAGAGCTGCTGCTCGATTCTGCTCCATGTAATCAAGAGTAGGCAAGAGCCGTGGAGTTTGCGAGAGTTGGCAGCGGAAGCAGAATTGAGAGAGTTGAACTTGGAGCTCCCTATGTTAATAACGAAGATGTCGCGCAAGCAGCTCATACGCGAGGTGGCCGTTTCTGCAGACGAGTCCCTCATGTTGGAGCTCCGATATACGGCTTATACGGAAGGTTAGAACGCTTAGCTGGGGCATATCCCTGGCTAGGCGTTTCATGTTTCTATAGGAGATGTTCAGCTTCGAAAGCAAGCTTGATATTGTGTACAACCTTTTGACTATTCCAACTTTGAGATTATGCTTGACTTTGTTTGTCCGGATATGATAAATTAATTCTCGCCCCTTAAAGAGCAGTCGACACAGTTCGACGGCCGAGAGGACGAAGAAAAATAGTTCTTGCAATGAAGTGGGCAACTGTGGTATATTGAATAGGTCGCTGTTCGGGCGGTAGTGACGCTGTC
>NZ_JBFUIX010000176.1:0-5978 GCF_056401635.1 Paenibacillus sp. P4_E11
CCTATAGGCCTGTCGTACGAACCTTCAGCGATTTCTTCTTGTAACGAGTTCCTGAACAAATCTGACACCATCTATCTCCTCCAACAAAATGATAGTCAGATCATATCACAGTCTTGGAAATGTAACAATATGGAAATCCGTCCGTAATCTCGGCTGAACAGACCACAACCTGATGATAAATCCTTGCTCGTGGTTCTTTTATATGTCGGATTTCTGTGCCATGATAAACGATGTGGAGGTGATCTTGCTTGTACAATGATTTCGAACTGATTCATGATCGGCCGGTCTACATTCAAGTGATGGATTACGTGAAGCGGCTCATCATGGAAGGGGCCTTACAAGCGAWCCAGAAGCTCCCTTCCACACGCGAGTTCAGTACGCTGCTGCATGTGAGCCGCAATTCCGTGATCGCTGCCTATACAGGCCTAGTGGAGGACGGCTTCGTCTATGTCGTTCAAGGTCAAGGAAGCTATATTGCCTCCTCATCCACCCAATCTGCGCCCTCTTCATGGGATGTGGATTGGAAGGCACGACTGAACGAGCATGCTCTTCTAGCCGAGGAGCTTGATCTGATGAAGCACGGAATACGCGCCCAGAAAGGGACGATCTCTTTCACCAGCATTGCCCCAGACGAGACCTTATTCGACTTGGACAATATTAAGCGTGCGTTTCTCGATCGGATGTCCGTGGAAGGGAACGTATTGCTAAACTATGGCTACGCCAAAGGATACAAACCGCTCATTGACTATTTGCTGCGCTACATGGGTCACAAAGGTGTTGATCTGAAAGGCAAAGATCTATTAATTACGAATGGCTTCACAGAAGGCTTCGATATGATCTTATCCGCTCTGAGCAAGAAGAATGGTACTGTCATCTGCGAGAATCCGACCCACAATACCGCGATCAAGAATCTCAAGCTGCATGGATTCGAGATTACCGGGATCGGTATGGAACAAGATGGCATCAACCTAAGCGAGCTGGAGCATGCTTTGTCCAGGCAAGCCTACGATTGTGCATATTTCGTCCCTTCTTATCATAATCCGACTGGTATCGTGATGTCCGCGGAGAAACGAATCGCGCTGATGAAGCTGATGACTCGTTATCAAGTCCCGGTCATCGAAGACGGCTTCAATGAAGAGCTTCGCTATTCGGGCTCTCATGTCTCGCCGCTTATCGCAACTGCAGGCCTAAGTAATAGTGTGATCTACGTAGGTAGCTTCTCCAAAGTACTTTTCCCCGGGCTTCGCGTGGGCTGGGTGTTGGCCGACCGAGAGCTGATCTATTACTTGGAGAGTATCAAGCGTGCCCGCAGCATCCATACATCGACCATCGATCAATCGATTCTCTATCAATATTTGCACAATGGTAATTTGGAAAAATATTTAAAAAAAGCAAGGACTACTTACAAACGCAAATACGAATGGACGATGGAATGCTGTAAAGCTTACATTCCTTACACGAACTTATCGGGCGACGGCGGGCTGCATCTGTTCCTCGCCTTTGATGAGGGGTTCGACACAAGGAAGCTGCTGGAAGCGTGCGCTCAGCAAGGGGTTATTTTCACACCTGGGGACGTGTTTCACACCGATGGCAAAGGACAGCATACGATGCGGCTTGGATTTTCCAGAGTAGCGGATGAAGATATTATCAAGGGAATTCGAATTATTGGCGAGATGGCCAAACAACTACTAGGTTGAAGAGGTGCAGAAATGAAGATTGGCATCATTATGGGTGGCATTTCATCGGAACGCGAGGTGTCGATTCAGACAGGTAAGGAAATACTGTCTCATCTGGATCACCATCAATATGACGTGACTTCTATCGTGATATCGCAGCGGGAAGAGCTGATTGAAAAGGTGCAAGGGATCGATCTGGCCTTGCTTGCCCTCCATGGAGTGTATGGGGAAGATGGAACGGTGCAAGGTACGCTAGAAACGTTAGGTATCCCTTATACAGGAAGCGGCGTACTCGCTAGCAGCATGTGCATGAACAAGGAAGTTACCAAGCGATTACTACGCTATGAGGGAATCTCGACGCCCGACTGGCTCTGCTGGAACAAGTTGGATGAGTACAGTGCGGAAGCCGTCGAACAGTTAGGCTATCCGGTTATCGTCAAGCCTAATTCCGGCGGTTCAAGCATCGGTATTCAAAAGGTCACAAGTCCGAATTCTCTTCGGAGCGCTGTAGAGGAAGCTTTTCGCTGGGACGATTCGGTCTTGATCGAACGGTATATGCCCGGAGAAGAAATCACTTGTTCCATCTTGAACGGCGAATTGCTGCCCATCATCAGCATACGATCGGTTCATTCGGACTGGTTCGATTATACGGCCAAATACAGTGACGGCGAGGCCGATGAGCGAGTGATCGTCCTGCCCCCGGAAATTGAAGTGAGAGTGCGTTCAACAGCGCTAACATGTTACCGGATCATGAAGTGCGATGTATACGCGAGAGTCGATATGATGCTAGTGAATGGCATCCCTTACGTATTGGAAGTGAACACTCTACCCGGCATGACCACGAATAGTCTGTTTCCTAAGAGCGCTCTAGCGGCGGGCATCTCGTTCAGCCAACTGCTGGATCGTATTATTCAAAGCTCGTTAACAGAGAGAACATATAGACAGGGAGTGTCTCACATTGACTAATGAATGGATTTCACCGATTGTCCGGGATTTGCCACCTTCTGGAATCCGCGCTTTCTTTGATCTGGGTGAAGGCAGCCAGGATACGATCTCGCTTGGCTTGGGGGAACCGGATTTCGTAACACCTGAGCATGTCCGGGCAGCTTGTATTCGCGCCCTGCATGAAGGGAAGACGACGTACACACCCAATGCCGGGCTGCTGGAGCTGCGGGAAGAAATCGCCACATACTTGTCTGGCAGCTTTCAGCTACGTTACGAACCTACGAACGAGATTATAGTTACGGTCGGCAGCAGCGAAGCGGTTGATCTAGCTCTGCGGACACTGCTCACTCCAGGCGATGAGGTTCTCCTTCCAACGCCAGGCTACGTTGCCTATGCTCCGATCACCCAGCTGTGCGGTGGGACCAAAGTAGAGGTCGAAACCTTAGCCGACCAACAGTTCAAGCTCACTGCACAAGCGTTACGTGAACGAATCACCCCCCGCTCCAAGGTGCTAATCTTGAATTATCCGAATAACCCGACGGGGGCCGTCATGACCTACGAGGATTTGCTGCCGATTGCGGAGCTGGCCATAGCGCACAACCTAATCGTGATCTCGGATGAAATCTATGCGGAGCTTACTTATGATCGCCCGCATGTCAGCATAGCCTCGCTGCCGGGTATGAAGGAACGGACGCTTGTCATTAGCGGCTTCTCCAAAGCTTTTGCCATGACAGGCTGGCGGATTGGCTATGCTTGCGGGAATCCGGACATCATCGCGGCCATGCTCAAGATTCATCAATATACAGCGATGTGCGCCCCGGTACTAGGACAAATCGCTGCGATCGAATCGCTGCGCAACGGGATGGATGAGAAGAATGCAATGATGGCCTCGTTCAATCATCGTCGGCAACTGTTCGTACAAGGGTTGCGGGCAATCGGACTGCCGTGTCACGAGCCGCAGGGCGCCTTCTATGCGTTTCCTTCCATTGCACACACGGGGCTTAGTTCCGAAGAGTTCGCCCTACGGCTTCTGAAGGAAGCGAAGGTCGCGGCCGTTCCCGGGCACGTATTCGAATCTGGCGGAGAAGGCTACCTTCGGTGCTCTTATGCCGTCTCCGTCTCGAAGCTGGAAGAAGCGCTTGAGCGAATTGATCGGTTCATGCGCATGCTGCACCCGGTAAGTTGCTAAGCCTCGTGTTAATGGAATCCCCGCCAAATACACAAAGACCGCCGAAGTGAACATTATCTTGGCGGTCTTTGTTATTAAGCTAGTAATTCATACATTCTTTCCAGCACGGCTATTCCTTGTACTTCGGCCTCCTTGGCACGACCCAGAAGCTCCACCGTGTGGGGAATGTTTTCTGTAGCTCGGGGATTGGCACTCTTCTTGCTAAGCGGATAAGGATACATCTGTTCAAGCTCGCCTAGATTATCGGCGGACAGAGCATAGTGTGAAGCTGCTTCTTCCGCCAATCGCGCCACTTGTGCACCCTTGGACGTGCCGTCGTTCCACTGTCGGGACAGCAGTTCCAAGAAGGCAACTCCATGCCGACGCGCATCGGAGATGGCACGCACATTGATCGCATTCCCCTTAATCTCATAGCTGCCCCCGGACTTGATCGCCTCGATCCAAATGTCGTATGCATCCAAGCCAGCGTGTACGTTATTCCACAACAGCGGGTCCCGGCCATGGGCATGCTCAATAATGACGGCCAGCGCCTTCTTCAACATGTCGGTCCTGTTGGTATCGAGGGACTGTTCGATTAATGCCAAACACAGAATACGGCGATTCGGCAGTTGGTCATACGGAATCGTACTGTCCTTGTGATTGTCGATGGCATACAGCATCTGTTGCTCATCGTCAAAGCCATAAATCACGCCAAACTCCTTCGCGAACAAATTCCATCCGACCACCGGAACACCTCGCTGTAGGCTAGTACGAATGGTCTGAATCAACTCGTGGGGTTGGCTCCTATTGGATGCGTATCATCGTTTGGCTCATCGTCTTTCGGCCAGCCGCCCCAGATGCCCAACTGATTGCCATCTGGATCCTTGAACTGGAAGCTGTAGCCGCCCCCTGGCTTATACACCATCTCTTGAACCTCAACGCCCTTGCGGATCATTTCCTCATTCAGCTCATGAATGTTGTCCACTTGAAACGTAAAGAAAGGCTTTCGTTCGCCTCTCGTGCTAACAAACTCCAATTTCGGTATTTCGTTCGCACGAATCAAGCCTAGCGCCATTCCATTCAAATTCAAGAACGCCCCATCGTCACCCTCGTTAAAAGGAAAACATAAGCCTATCCCGAACATTTCTGTGTACCACTTTACGGACTGCTCCACATTTCTTACCGGCAACTCAATAACTTGAAGATGAAACGATTTCGCTGTCATTGTGTATCCCTCCTACATAGTCTCATCTATATAACTTATTGTGATTGGATAAAGAAATGGCCATCATCCGATTGTTGAAGAAATTCTCAGCAAATGTCCATTCGGATCGCGAAAATCAAAATAGATGTAAGACTCCTGCCTCCATACCTTGGAGATGTCTAGACCGCTACCGCGCAATGCTTTGTAAGAATGATAGATTCGACTCACGTTCCCGCTTCTGAAAGCCTGAATGAAGATCTCCATTAACTCCTGTGTCATGCGTTCATGGGGGAGAACTTCTGTCCGGCCTTGCCTACGGGGACGCCCTTCGGAAGCCATACGGGTCAAGCGTTGGCGAGTTCTCTTCAACGCCTCCTTGATCGCGCCTTCCGTTGAACCTAGATGGATCGCTGTCTCCTTCGCCGTGAACCTAAAGACATCAATCATAAGTAACAGCACAGCTTGTCTCGTGGATAACCGTTCCGCCATTACTTCAAAAACTTCCCTTATATCCAGATCGGTCGAAGTGTACTTGCTATTCATATGTTCCTCGATCAGAGGTTGTTCGGGAACGGATTTCTTCCGGATGCTGTCAATCCAAGTGTTCTTGGCGATCCGGAACAGTAAGGGTTTGTTCCATGTGGACACGTCGGTGTATGCACGCAAAGCCTTTTCCAGGGTACTTTGGAATAGATCCTCCCCGTCGTCCAGGCTATTGGCCAATCTATTGCAATAAGCACGAAGTGCGGAGAGATGTGGTTCAATTGCGATCTCGAATAAAGAGGGTTGGATATGCTCACTACCTTCCAACATCAGGTAATTTATTCATCAAAGATTATATCATAATCTCGCGATTCGCTTCTCCAGTCTTCCAATAGGTAAAGGGGAATCTCACCATAAAAACGGCGAGTTTTTTTGTTGGGAAAGGCCACACAGTCCATTATTTTCCATAATGTGATATGATTAAAGTCGGAAAGTACTGATT
>NZ_JBFUIX010000177.1:0-5975 GCF_056401635.1 Paenibacillus sp. P4_E11
AGCAAGTAACAGGCTTGTATGATGGACAATCCTACAATTTCAGCGTCATTGTGAAGGATAAGGATGGCCGGAAAAGTGTCTACAATAAAGTAACGATTAGAACTGTAGCGATTCCGACCTACACGGTGACGTATAACACGTATGGTGGCACTGGAAGTGTACCGACAGATAGTAACGCGTATTGGCGGGGAGAGTTGGTGACCGTACTGGGAAGTGGGAGCCTAACGAGAGCGGGCTACACCTTCGCAGGGTGGAATACGCTAGCGGATGGAAACGGAACGACCTACGCGGCGGGAGCAACGTTCAGCATGAGTACGGCGAATGTCGAGCTGTATGCGGTGTGGACCCAGAATCCGACGTACACGGTGACTTATAAAATGAATGGCGGCACAGGAAGTGTGCCGACGGATAGCAGTGTGTATGAGCATGGAATGAGTGTCACTGTACTTGGCAATACGGGGGGCCTGACCAGACCGGGTTACACCTTCACAGGCTGGAATACACAAGCGGATGGGAATGGAACGACTTATGTGGCGGGAGCAACGTTCAGTATGAGTACGGCGAATGTCGAGTTATATGCGATATGGGCGCAAAATCCGAGCTACACGGTGACGTACTCGATGAATGGTGGCACAGGAAGTGTGCCGACGGATAGCAATGCGTATGAGCAGGGAGTGACGGTAACCGTACTGGGAAGCGGGGGCCWGACGAGACCGGGCTACACCTTCGCAGGGTGGAATACGCTAGCGGATGGAAACGGAACGACTTACGCGGCGGGAGCAACGTTCAGCATGGGTACGGCGAATGTTGAGCTGTATGCGAAGTGGACGCAGAATCCGAGCTACACGGTAACGTACTCGATGAATGGCGGCACAGGAAGTGTGCCGACGGATAGCAGTGTGTATGAGCAGGGAATGACGGTAACCGTACTGGGAAGTGGGAGCCTGACGAGACCGGGCTACACCTTCGCAGGGTGGAATACGCTAGCGGATGGAAACGGAACGACTTACGCGGCGGGAGCAACGTTCAGCATGAGTACGGCGAATGTTGAGCTGTATGCGGTGTGGACGCAGAATCCGAGCTACACGGTGACGTATAAAATGAATGGTGGCACAGGAAGTGTGCCGACGGATGGTAATGTGTATGAGCAGGGAATGACGGTGACTGTACTGGGAAGTGGGGGCCTGACGAGATCAGGCTACACCTTCGCAGGGTGGAATACACAAGCGGATAGAAACGGAACGACTTACGCGGCGGGAGCAACGTTCAGCATGGGTACGGCGAATGTTGAGCTGTATGCGGTGTGGACCCAGAACCCGAGCTACACGGTGACGTATTCAATGAATGGTGGCACAGGGAGTGTGCCGACGGATGGCAATGCATATGAGCAGGGAATGACGGTAACCGTGCTGGGAAGTGGGAGCCTGACGAGAGCGGGCTACACCTTCGCAGGCTGGAATACGCTAGCGGATGGAAACGGAACGACTTACGCGGCGGGAGCAACGTTCAGCATGGGTGCGGCGAATGTTGAGCTGTATGCGGTGTGGACCCAGAACCCGAGCTACACGGTGACGTACTCGATGAATGGTGGCACAGGGAGTGTGCCGACGGATAGTAATGCGTATGAACAGGGAATGAGTGTCACTGTACTTGGCAATAYGGGAGGCCTGACGAGACCGGGCTACACCTTCGCAGGGTGGAATACACAAGTGGATGGGAATGGAATGACATACGCGGCGGGAGCAACGTTCAGCATGGGTGCGACCCATGTTGGGTTATATGCTAGGTGGACCCAGAACCCGACGTACACGGTGAGCTATAGCGTTTACGGTGGCACAGGAAATGTACCGATCGATAGCAATACATATGAGCAGGGAATGAGTGTCACTGTACTTGGCAATACGGGAGGGCTGACCAGACCGGGCTATACCTTCGCAGGCTGGAATACGCAAGCGGATGGRAACGGAACGACTTACGCGGYGGGAGCAACGTTCAGCATGGGTGCGRCSMATGTTGGGCTATATGCTAGGTGGACCCAGAACCCGACCTACACGGTGACGTATAGCGTTTACGGTGGCAYAGGAAATGTACCGATCGATAGCAATGCATATGAGCAGGGAATGAKTGTCACTGTACTTGGCAATACGGGAGGCCTGACCAGACCGGGYTACACCTTCGCAGGGTGGAAYACRCAAGCGGATGGAAATGGAACGACTTACRCGGCGGGAGCAACGTTCAGCATGGGTACGGCGAATGTYGRGCTRTATGCKRKGTGGACMCAGAAYCCGASCTACACGGTGACGTATAGCGTTTACGGTGGCACAGGAAATGTACCGATCGATAGCAATGCATATGAGCAGGGAATGATGGTAACTGTACTTGGCAATTCGGGAGGACTGACCAGACCGGGCTACACCTTCGTTGGCTGGAACACGCAAGCGGATGGAAATGGAACGACTTACGCGGCGGGAGCTACGTTCAACATGGGAGCGGCCAATGTTGAGCTGTATGCGGTGTGGACACAGAATCCGAGCTACACGGTGACGTATAAAATGAATGGTGGCACAGGGAGTGTGCCGACGGATAGCAATGCATATGAGCAGGGAATGACAGTGACTGTACTTGGCAATCCGGGAGGACTGACCAGACCGGGTTACACCTTCGCAGGCTGGAACACACAAGCAGATGGGAATGGTACGACTTACGCGGCGGGAGCAACGTTCAGCATGGGTGCGGCCAATGTTGGGCTATATGCCAAGTGGGTTGCCAATTCGACCGATGGTCCGACAGGAGGCAATTCCGATAACGAATCAACCATCACCTCACCAGGCGGAGATACGGGGAATTCATTAGAAAAACCCACGGGTTTGAGCGTGACTGTGGGGGGGCAAGCTAAGGATCTGATTGCGAATGTTTCAATCACGAAGGAAGATGAACAAGCTGTAATGGCTGTGTATATGGATACTGATAAATTGAAGGCTCTGCTTGAAAGAGAGGGAGAAAAGCCAGAGATCGTCATTTCCGTCACACAAAACGTGGATAAAGTGTCTGTGATATTGAACGGGGACGCTGTAAAAGGGATAGAAAACACGCAGGGTATGTTGATTGTCCAAACATGGAGTGGTAGCTACAAGCTACCTATGGTGGAGATCATGATCGATTCATTGACGAAGCAATTCGGAGAGCAGGTATCGACAGCAGATATGGTCGTCCGTATAGACATTGCGAAGAGTGATACTGCCCAAATTTCGCTTATGAAGCGTACGGCCAATGAAGAGGGATKTACCGTTATTGGACCACTCATTGATTTCACGATAACGATTACGTATAACGGCAAGAGGATAGAAGTCGGCAAGTTTAACTCGTATGTAGAAAGGGAAATTTCGCTTCCGGATGGCGTGAGCCCTAACCATATTACTACGGCTGTGATTATGGAAGCAGATGGAACGATTCGCCACGTTCCTACACGTTTTACGACTCATGAAGGGAAGGTTGTTGCCGTTGTGAGTAGTCTGACCAACAGCACCTACTCCCTGATCTGGAACCCGATCCGATTCGAAGATGTCGAGACACATTGGGCTAAGGACGTCGTGAACGACATGGGGGCTAGAATGGTTGTGGGTGGTGTTGATGAAAGTCATTATAATCCAGACGCTTCCATTACCCGCTCGGAGTTCGCGGCAATCCTCGTACGCGCTCTCGGCTTGGCTAACACCATGACAACCAAGGCGTTCACGGATGTTAAATCCGGTACGTGGTACAACGGCGCGGTAGCGGCAGCCCAAGAGTACGGGATGATTGAAGGGTACGACGATGGAACGTTCCGTCCAGCCCATACAATCACGCGCGAAGAAGCGATAGTTATGATCTATAGGGCAATGAAACTTGTAGGACTGGATACGAACTTCAGCAGCAAGGATACTGAATCCACTTTATCCAAGTTTGTGGACGGCGCAGCAGTTCAAGCATGGGCCCAACAAGCGGTTGTCGCGACCGTGAATAGCCAACTAATCCAAGGGTCTAATTCGGAGTTGATGCTGGGGCGCGACATGTCAAGGGCAGAAACGGCCATCATCGTTCATAGGATGTTACACATGGCGAACTTGATTAACAGTACAAATCTTCAATAGCATCTTGAACCTCCTCCTAGGCCCCCTAATTAAACTGGAGTCTTCCCATCCAATAATTTAAACTAGGGACAAGGGAGATGATCGGTATGGGAAAGAGGCTAAAAGAGGAAGATCGACTTAAACTCGTTAGGGAAGCGTTGGCCGGTGTTAAGGTGGGGGTGTTATCCCGCATGTACGACATCCATCCAGAAACCATACGGGGGTGGATTAGGGATCACCGTGACTCTATCGCACCCGAGGATATTCCGATGGCAGACGAGCATTTGCAAGAGATTCAGCGACTGCAAGATGTGGAACAACGCTACGAAAAGGCCGTCAAGGTGCTCGGCGAGAAGGAACTCGAAATTGAGATTCTAAGAGAGTTGCTAAAAAAGCAAACCCCCGCTTATCCGAAAAATTCGAAGTAGTAGACCCATTTATTAAGCGGGGTGAATCAGCAGCAATGGTTCTGCGCATACTCAGGCTGTCCGAATCCACGTACTACGATCGCAAAAAGCGGGCGACCAACTTGAAAGGGGACCGTCCCACAGAAGGGCAGAGGGGCCGTCCTGTGCCTGGATACTCTCTCACAGTAACGGGTGAGAAAGTCAGTGACGAACAAATGAAGGAGTGGCTGCTCGAACTCCTCGAAGGTGAAGAACACGTCTATGGCTACAAACTTCTTGGTCAATGTATTCGAGACAGATGTAAAGTGAAACTGAACAAAAAGAAGTCGTATCGCCTGTGCAGTGAGCTAGGTATTCTCCAAAAACCGCGTAAGCGAGTCCAGTCGCATCCACGCAGACTACCGAAAAATCGGGTAATTACCGGATCCAACCAGCTGTGGCAAATGGACATTAAATACGGCTACGTCATCGGGCAGGAGCGTTTCTTTTTCGTGCTCAGCATCATTGATGTATTTGATCGCGTTGCAGTTCAACAGTACAGAGGTCCGTTATGTGAAGCCAAGCATGCTGTCCAAGCGTTATGGTACGCATTACAGAGTCGCATAGAGCCAGGCGAAGCGATGCCTGTGATACGAACTGACAATGGGCCTCAATTCGTCAGCAAGTTATTCGGGGATACGTGTGAGAGCCTAGACGTACTGCATGAACGTATCCCGCCGCGAACGCCGAATATGAATGCCTACATTGAATCGTTCCATAGCTTACTCGAACGCGATCTGTTCAGTATTAGAGACTTCATGACCTTCGAGGAAGTCTATGAGGCGCTTGATCAATACATGGACTTCTACAACAACCGCAAGATGCACGGTAGCTTAAAGCGGATGCCTCCAACGAAGTTTTCAGAATGGGTCAAGACACTGGAGGACTCGTCGGCATTCCATAAAGCGATGTAACAGCTCGAAAAAACGAGCTATTCTACGAACGAATAATAATTGTAGGGCATGACTCCGGATTAAGGGGGCCTAGCCGCCTCTACACAAACTACGAAAGGCACCCATCACGGGTGCCTTTAAGTTTTTGCCTATAATTTTGATAGGGGGCATGTCTCAAATAATGCTGAAGCGGAGAGTTGAAAGGCGGATTCCCCGCGCTGTTATTGACTGTGCTGCACCTGCCGAGAGCCTAGTAGGGGCGTAAGAGAACAACTAGAATATTTATGTAAGGGGGATGTCCCTACAGGTCTTAATGAAAAGATCTAGGGATTCGTACGAATCCTGAAAAATACTAAAATACATGATTTTTGATCCGTTTGCATCTGAAAGAATCATATTGCTGCGAAAGTGCAACTTTTTAGCTGTAGTTCGGGCGGAATTGAGATAATGTCGATAATATCATGCAGCATTTGCAGGATTCTATAGTATTTGGGACAGTGCGGGAGAAAATCCTGCACTATTGCAGC
>NZ_JBFUIX010000178.1:0-5971 GCF_056401635.1 Paenibacillus sp. P4_E11
CACATTTTCGTTCTGAATTTGCGGTTGTTTCTCCGAACGTTTCTCTGGACGCTTGTCCGACTTCGGCGCTTGTTCAGGTGCTTCTTCTGTATCCTTGATGCTCAAGCTGACACGCTTCTCGTCGGCGTTGAAGTCAAGAATTTTCACTTGAACTTCTTGGCCTTCCTTCAACACTTCTTGAGGAGTTCCAATGTGACGGTGAGCGATCTGGGAAATGTGAACGAGTCCTTCTACGCCTGGAGCAATCTCTACGAATGCACCGAACGTCACAAGACGCTTCACAGTACCGGTTACGATCGTATTCGCTGCGAATTGACCTGCTGCGGCTTGCCAAGGTCCTGGTTGAGCAGCACGGATGCTGAGGCTGATTCGATCAGCAGAAGGGTCTACCTTGAGCACTTGAACCGTTACGCTGTCACCTTCCTTGACTACTTCAGAAGGTTGCGCCACATGGTGCCAAGCCATCTCAGAGATATGCACCAAGCCATCTACTCCACCGATATCCACGAATGCGCCGAACGGAGTTAACCGTTGAACGGTTCCTTCGAGCTGTTGACCGACAGTAAGACCCGCCATGATCTGCAGCTTGTTCGCTTCGAATTCTTGATCCAGTACGTCTTTCTGGGAAAGAACAACCTTGTTCTTCTCGCGGTCGATCTCTTTCACCTTCAGCTTCAATGTACGGCCTTTGTAACTAGAAAAGTCCTCGACAAAATGACGCTCCACCATGGAAGCGGGAATAAATCCACGTAGACCTACGTCTACAACCAGACCGCCCTTCACAACTTCTGCAACTTCAGCTTCGATAATTTCTCCGCTCTCCAGTTTCACTTGAAGCTCGTCCCATGCTTTCTCACTGTCCACTACACGCTTAGAGAGAACTAGACGTTCCTTAGCATCATTCAGTTCAAGTACTTTCAATTCTACATCTTGACCCACTTGAACAGCGGATCCAGCATTCTCCAACTGAAGGGAAGACAACTCCTTCAAGAGAACAACTCCGTCATATTTATAACCGACATCGACGATAGCTTGATTGTCCTCGATCTTGACAATCTTCCCTTTCACCACATCGCCCTTCTTAATAATGGACACATTGGCGAAATCCGGGGTTGTGTTGTCTACGGCTTCCTGCACCGCATCGGCTTGTTGAACATTCGTTTCTTCTGACATTGATTAATGGCCTCCTCGACAGACAACCTATGTGATCATCTATAGACATATTAGTTAGTATAATTCCAAGATACCATTTCCATACGCTCGAATCAATGTTCGATTCGTAACAATAGCTATTGCTTCCTTATTTGTCATGCTCGTAACGGGCTACCATACTGCGGATTTCCGTCATGATGCGTTCTGTAGCAAGCTCAAGAGATTCCGATGAACCATTGTCGCGATACTCATCCAAATCAACCGGCGGACCATAATAGATGCGCATCCGACGAAACCATTTGTATGACCCCACAATCGCCACCGGTATTACAATCGCATTCGCTTTGAACGCCAGACTGGCCGCACCCTTCTTGCCCATTCCACCCGAGTTGCTTCTCGAGCCTTCTGGGAATACGCCAAGCATATTCTGATCCTTCAACAATTGTGTAGCGAGTCGGATGGATTCTTTACTGACACCGCCGCGTTTAACTGGAAAAGCACCTAATTGGGTGATAAACCAACCGAGTCCCGGAACGCGAAAAAGCTCTTCCTTAGCCATGTAGTAAACTTTGCGGTTCAAGGGAGTGCCCACTAGAGGCGGATCCATCAGGCTAATATGGTTCGAGCACAAGACGACTGAGCCATGTGCTGGAACATTCTCAGTTCCATACGACTTCAGACCAAAGAACAGCTTAAACAAAATACGAAGCAAATTTCGGCATAAGTTATACAGCATGTTGGCTACGCCCCTTTCCCTGAGGAGGCTTGCGATATTTCCAAGATTCGTTCAGCCACCTGCTGCGCATTCATCTCTGTCGCATCCAACAAGACGGCATCCTTAGCCCTTCGTAAAGGTGAGACTTCCCGTTCCTGATCCATACGGTCGCGCTCGGATTGATCGAGTTCGACTTGCTCCAAAGTCAATTCGGGTTGTTTCAGCTTGATCTCTTCATATCGGCGAGCAGCTCGTGCCTTCACACTAGCGGTCAAATATACCTTGACCTCAGCGTCAGGGAGCACCTGTGTGCCGATATCACGGCCATCCATCACAACGCCTTTGGCTCGAGCCATCTGCTGTTGCATGCTGACGAGCAGAAGTCGGATGTCCGCAATTTGGGATACAGCCGAGACGTTCGCCGTGACTCGTGCTGTACGGATCGCCTCCGTAACATCCACATCGTCCACTAGTACAACTTGACCGTCCTGGCCAGGGGACAGCTCCAGCTTCATGGCATTCGCCATGCTCACAATCGATTCCGTCTGCTCAGGTTCTAAGCCCAGAGATAACGCTTTCCAAGTGACGGCTCTATACATCGCTCCCGTATCCACATAGACAAAGCCCAGCTTCTGCGCAACGATCCGAGCAACTGTGCTTTTCCCCGCGCCTGCAGGGCCGTCAATGGCGATATTGAACTTGTCCAACCCTTTCAATCCTCCTATACCACGATGCCATGAAATAACCCCACTAAATATCGTGGGGCCTTATCGTTTCAATGAGTAGTGCAAGCTAATAATACCAGTCAAGCCTGCAGAAGAAATGATACCATGAATGTCGGAACGTTGCAAAGCGATACGTGATGCTCACCGATCCGACGTTTGTGTATACGGTACTCCCTCTAATCGCTCTACCTTTAGTGCTGTCTTGCGAAATAAAGGCCATTGCAGCAGTAATTGCGACAGCAGCAGCAGGGCTAGAAGAGTTACGATCCCTATCCGAATGAGACGTTCGGCTCTCTCCGACCAACGGATGAACAACTGCTCATATTGATCGGCGGCAGCTTCATTGTATGGCAACATCTCTAATTCAGCAGTTTCATTCCATGGCTCAGACGCGTTCGAATATCGGGTGCTCATCGTGGGGCTCACCTGCTTGGAAGTTGATTCCATTCAGTGTACCCCTGCTACAACTCACCTATTCATCAACGCTTGCGGAAATCCAGCTGTCGCTCGAAGCAGTAGCGAATAATCTTCTGACGCTCCACGTCCTGAATCTCGGTGAAGGATAACATCACAATTTGCTTACCTGATTCGAGCGGCTTCGTCCGGACAACTTCACCTGTGAAGTTGGCATGATCCACTTGACCACTCTTAAAGGGAGTCAATAACCAGCAATTCAAGCTATCATGCTTCGTGAGAGGAATTCTCCCATCGCAGAAAAATGAAATTCCGCCTCCCCCAACATCCTCGGTAGTGGCGAGAAACTGCATCTGCTCCGATAACTTCACCGCTAGCTCCAATTCACCCGGCACACGGAGGAAGTTACGACGCTGTACCTGCGTGATTTGTCCCAATTCCGGCGGCTTGATGAGCACTAACCGGAGTACTTCTTCCTTGAATCCGAGAATGACCGAGTTGAAGTAGTTCTTCACTCCACCTTCGGTTACATAATAAGCGGATATTTGATCGCCTGCGTACAATCGCTTTAACTTTCCAGTTCCTGTATGGATTGGTACTTCCATCGATATGTAACTCGCGTTGGCATCCGCAATCCTTGCTTTGTATTCTTGTTTGGCTTCATCCTCGTCAATCGAGTTGACTTGAAGATAGAGCACCTGATTAACCTTTGGAAGCACTAGCCGGCCCTCCCCTGTTCCATTCATGCACGCACTAGGGCGCTTTAACCTAATTATACCACGTCCCTTCGGAGAAAGAACAGTAATTTAAGTCCTTGTGCGTATCGTCCSGTTTGGAGCGTGGGAGGGAGGGAGTAAACAGGAGGTTCCACCCGCTGTTGAAATCGATTCCTTGGATTGAATGTTGTTTATGGTTAGGAATCGATTTCAAAGGCGGACGCTTCGCTTCTCCACTCTCCTGTTCACTCCCTTTTTTGTTCTTCTTTCTATGAACCGAAAATATCAAGCCCTGTGGTCAGAGCAATGTAGTGGATTATCGCGGAGATTCCGCTCTACAAACATTCTCCAGCACAGCCCTTACGGGACCTCCTTACTGAAAAACTAAAGAAACAGCGGCCGGTGGCCGCTGTCAGGTAACCCTATATTACATATCGAACATGGTTATAATTAAGCACTAACCTCTACATCAACAGGCTTCAGCTCTTCCACCTTCTCCTCATTGCCGCTATCGGCGTTCAGGAATATTCTGTAGTTGCCCCCGTTGATGGTCCCGGAGAATTGGTAGCATAGTACTTCCTTATCGATTTCACTCTTGATCAACGCCAGCGTCTCATGCGTGACTTGCAGAGATGGGTTAAGTGATTTCTTCACCTGTTCCATCGATAATGTCGGAGCTTTAATGTCTCTGTTCTTGTGCTCGAACAAGTAATCGGCGGCTTGTAGACCCGTCACTTCACCAGTATCCAATGCAACCATAACCGTTGCTTTCTCCGGATACAGGATCATATTGTCCTTCTGACCCGCGAAAGTAATGTTGGCTACATTCTGGTATTCATCAAAGCTGACCGCAGTCATGGACGGATATCCATGCGCTTCAAGAAATTGTTGCGCGGCTTCTCGGGCTTTCTCTGGATCGAGATTTCGCTCATTCACCGTTCTGGGGCTCATGAACCAGATCATTTCCCCGCCTTTTTTCGTATAATCGATCGAGACGTCGTCTTGGGTATTCGGCTTCTTGGCCGTGACACTGAATGAACTGTATTCGATCCCATTCCCATTCTCTACAACCTGGATCGTGGACGGATCGGAGATTCCGAGGAATTTCGCTGCCTTCTGCTTAATATCCTCAACCGACACGTCGGCTCCGGCCAATGCCTGGAACGATCGTTTCTCGAACAGGCTGGCCATAGAGGGGCCCCAGTTCAAATCCTCGTACTCACTTACTTTCTTATCCACCGTCTGGAAGCCGTCAATAATCGTGTTGTCTAGCGTCTTCTCTTCCGATGCAAGGGCAACCTCAACATCCATCCATCTCAAGCTGTTCGCGATGACCTGCGATTGTACATCCCTCAGCTCCGTCGATATTTCTTTGGATCGGTCATACAGTGCAGTCATCGACTGCATCTCGTCTGGCGATAACGGTTCCTTCGTCAAATCCCGTACGGATACGCGATAGGAGAAGTTCGCCATGTTGCTTAAGAATTCCTCCGTCTTATTGAACGGCATGAGTGTAAGCGGCAATTGGTTAATCTCATTCCGCGCCTCACTCGTTAATCGCCACACGTTCACTAGCCCTCGTCTCTGAGAGGCGTGTGAGGTTGAATTGATCGCAAGAGTGTTCCCCAGCTCCCGTTGCAGCTGATCCACGTGATAGGACAAATCATGGAACGCCCGCTGGTACTGGTTCTCCGCTTTAATCAAAATCGAATTCTTCTCCTGGTTCACTTGATATCCCCATAACACGGCTCCGGCCAATAGCAGTGTTACGATCGGGAACATGATGCCACTTAATCTCCTGTACATCCTAGGTTCGCCCCTTTCATCCACCAAAACTGGAATTAGTTTTTGTATCAGGGCGGCTGATTATACAAAAAAAATCCCACAACCTTGTGTGGGATAAGTCTCTTGTTCAACATATCGCCCCAGCAAAGGAATTGCCGGGAAATTCATATGTCCAGATCCAGTTCGAAATCGTCACGATTGTTGCATAAACACATTTTGAATCCAGTCTCAATCTTGTCTTTCTCCCGCTTGCCGCGCAAGACGAATCGTTCCCCGCACTGCCTGCAACGAATTCTTACCTTAATACGTTCGCTAATCATGGCTCTCCCCCATTAAAAGAGATATTAGCCCCATTATAGACACAATTGTTAACTTTTAACCTCTTCTTCCCGACGCACCAGCTTGAATGGCGACTTGGCATTCGCCCGGTGTACTTTCCACAAGCTTCTTAGCCATAAATACAC
>NZ_JBFUIX010000179.1:0-5819 GCF_056401635.1 Paenibacillus sp. P4_E11
CGGCCGGCATACTCCCGTTAGCCAGTAAGGCAATTACGTCGTCGACGGCCTTTTGTCTCGTACGCTTACGCTCGACGGCTAGATCCTGCAGTAGTTCTTGATGACTGTTCATTGTACGACTCCTTATCGAATCCGTGTATAGCAATAGCGTTACGGCTGTTGTTGAATATAGGAAAGCTAATTAGACTCGTTGCTCAGCGATAATTTATTCGACACAATCCTCGGTTTTCCTTGTACTTTCACCATGTCCCTGTAGTCATCAATTAATAAAATTTCCAAGAATGGAACAAAACAAAAACTCAAGTCTCTTTCACCTTGAGTTTCAGTATATTTGGTAAATGGGCTGCTTTTTCCGCTATTTTCTCTCTAACTTTCATTTTGCTCTGCGAAAAATATTATCTCCTAGCTTTAGTACATTAGTTTCTCCTTCATCCGGTATCGTCAACAAATAAGAAGTTTCGTCGGATTTGAATACGAAGGGATTATCCTGTGATACTTTTGCTGTCCATTTATTCTTTACGTCTAAACCTGACAGAATACCTGCTCTTATGGCATCGGAGTTTATTTGCACAGAAATTTTACCGTTTTGATCAACATTAGACACATCTAGGTAAACAGTTACGTAATACCCGTCTTTGGACGTGAACTTATAGCTCCATCGTCCTGCAATACTATATGTTCGTACCCAATCATCCAATTTCGATTCTTCAACCTTATCCCATTTTCCGGTTTGCTTGTTGAAGGTGTAGGAATACTTGACTGTCCCACTTTCCGCCAATATTGCATTTTTCGATTCCTTGCTGAAAAGTACGGTGTCAGTACCCTTTTCCAGATCTGTCTTATGCTCTATTAATTTAGTCTTCCAGAACCGCTCTTTAGGCGCTCCTTCGACATAAGATTTACCTGCAGGGTTGAGGATAGCCGAAACATTTGCACCTTCCTTTGGGGTGACACTTATGTCACTAGTTTTCGTCAAATTCTTTAGGAGCCATTGTTTGTCCTCGTAAGTGAAATCAGCTTGATAGACAGATTCAATACGTGATGCAGGTTTATCTGAGGAAGTACCGACAGAAAGGAGTGCCTTTTCTGTGTCGGACACCACACGCACTTCTACCGTATCCGTTTTCCCTTCTGTATTTCGACTATTTAGCTCCTCGACCGTGATTTTCGTTTTTGCATCAATTGACTTTAGACTTTGCTCGATTTGGGACTTCACACTCTGGTCATCTAGTGGTTTGGGAGACATCAGAGAACAACCGCCAAGTAGAATTAAGCCTATTACAGTTAAAATAAGACCTGGGATTATCTAACTTCAAAAGAAAAGACCCGCAGATAAGCCACTCGACTTATAACTGCGAGACCTTTTCTTATTTCCTTTACTATTGCTGTAATTTAATCTGCAAAAACAACGATGGTTAATGTTGGTGTATCTGCTGTAATAGTTGGATTTGTATTATCAGATACCGTGAAGCTGATTGTTCCTGTACCATAATGTCTTGCCACACCATATTGATCGATGTATGTGCCGTCAGCTTCTTTTACAGTTACTGTATATCCAGGACCTACTAATGCTTGTGCTTTCACTAACACCTTAGAGTCTTGACAACAATCCCAAATATCTCCAAGAGCGGCTACTGTAATCTTAGCTGCTTCATGTGCTACTGCTTTTTCTGCAATTGTTTTTACGGCATCCATTGCTGCTAGTGCTGTGTTTTTAGCTGCTGTCACTCCTGCTGTATTTGTTGCTGCATCAATAGCTGTATCGCCATTTGTTTTTGCAGTTGTTAATGTTGTCCAGTCTGCCGCATCGTAATTAGCTTGTGTATAGGTGGCGAATGTAACTGATAATTCGTTTTTAGCTGTCGTCTTTGCTGTTGCTAAAGCCGCTGCTGCTTTTTCTGCCGTTGTTTGTACGGCATCCATTGCTGCTAATGCTGTGTTTTTAGCTGTTGTCACTCCTGCTGTATCTGTTGCTGCATCAATAGCTGCATCGCCATTTGTTTTTGCAGCTGTTAATGTTGTCCAGTCTGCTGCTTCGTAATTAGCTTGTGTATAGGTGGCGAATGTAACTGATAATTCGTTTTTAGCTGTCGTCTTTGCTGTTGCTAAAGCCGCTGCTGCTTTTTCTGCCGTTGTTTGTACGGCATCCATTGCTGCTAATGCTGTGTTTTTAGCTGTTGTCACTCCTGCTGTATCTGTTGCTGCATCAATTGCTGCATCGCCATTTGTTTTTGCAGCTGTTAATGTTGTCCAGTCTGCTGCTTCGTAATTAGCTTGTATATAAGTGCCGAAGGCTGTTGCTAATTCACCTTTAGCTGTCGCCTTTGCTGTTGCTAGCGTTGACGTTGTTGTTGACCCACCGCCACCGCCGCCTCCGCCGCTAGTTGTCGTAGTGGAAGTACCGCCAACAACGATGCTGCCGCTTTGTGTACCATCGGTTTTTTCAGGCTTTTTGTCGAAAGTAGAGCCTTGTGCACCATCATTGATCGTTGCATTCTGAATGGTACCTGTACCGAGCAGTTTAGCTACCGCGTCAAGCACCAAGCTCACGATTTTCACATCTTGACCCGTATTAATGATATCGTCTTTAGCGCCTGTGCTAACGTTCAAGTGATCAACCGACCCACTTGGGATGTCCACTTTAATCGAAGATGCATGGATAACAACCGAGTCAAAAGAACCGAGCAAGGTCACTTGCGAGTTAGCAGGCATGTCTTTGGCTAGTTCTACGGAACTGACTCCACCGCCGGTTATGCCGGATTCTTCCACTTTCGCGCTCGATTGGAGTGTTACTTGCTTCACGGTAGTCGAACCTTCCACCACGATCCGTACAGTTCCCGTTTGTTTATTGACAATGATGGTTACGAACACAGAATCTTTAAAATGTACCGAATTCGCGCCGCCGCCATTGACGACCGTTTTGCCTAATACGGTAACGCCGTTAATGTTGACATCGCCTTCGCCGATGCCGCTACCCAGAATAAGATCGCCTTTGATGGTCATATTCTGCAAAGTCACGTCAGGTACGGTAATTTTCACATTGCCCGCAACCGTTTCTGTGCCAGTAGCAGGTCCATAAGTACCCGCCTTGTCATAGGTTTTGTCACTCGCGTTCGTTACTGTGCCCGCTTTAACGGCTTTGTCGAGAATAACAACCGCTTCTGCGCGAGTAATAGATGCTTTCGGTTTATAGGTGCCGTCGGGATACCCGTTTAAGATACTTTTGGATACAAGCGCGCCTACAGCCGATTTGCTCCAGCTTGCAATGTCGCTAACATCGCTAAATTTGGATGCATCGCCTTGCGTAAGATCCAAGTGAAGCACCGCAGCGGTCATAACCGCTACTTCCTCACGGCTTACTTGATTGTCAGGACGTACGGTGCCGTCCTCGTATCCGTGTACGTATCCGGCTTTGACCGCTTTAGCAACCTGATCGTATTGCCAATCGCCCGCTTTCACGTCTGAGAACGATATGTCCGCTATTTCAGTCAGCCCCATCGCATTGTTAGCAAGCGTGAAAAACTCCGCTCTCGTTACCGTGTTGCCCGGTTTCACCGATCCGTCCGGATAGCCGTGCAGCCACCCTTTGGTCAGCCATTCGTTCAGCGTTGTCGCCGCCCATGATCCGTTTACGTCTGAAGCGGACTCGGCTGCACTTACTGCACCTGTAAAAGGCATCAGCGTCATGAAACATATTAACGTGGTGTTGACAAATTTTCTTAATTTTGTTCCAATCATCTTGTTGCTCCTCCTCTAGATCTCTAATTTCATATACATGAGCAACCTTCCTACTCATTAATAAAACAACCGTATCACACCCCAATGACAGCAAAATGACAAACTCCGACAAAAAGAGCCCATTGTAATAAAATCGGTCCTATTTTTTCAATCCAACTCCGACGGCGGTGTTCGTAATAGGTAGCAGCGCTTCTTCCCGCTCCATTTCTTATTATTGAAATGCGATAGTAGTACATAAAATAAGCTTGAAAAGTCCATACAGACCTTCCAAGCTTATTAATTTTTACTTTACTTACTCTTTTGTACCAACATGTTCAACAGAACCGTTACAGCCTCTGCTCTTGTTGCATTGTCTTGCGGGGCGAATTGGTTATTGCCTTTCCCTTGTACAATGCCTGCTTGCTTCACGTAAGCAACGCTGGCTTTCGCCCACGCTGGGATGTCCTTGTCGTCCGCGAAGCCGGTTGCGGTATTCACATCGTTAGACTTACCCAGAGCACCCGCAAGCATCGCTGCCATTGCATGAAATAAGCCCCCGATTGTACATGTTTAGACGTTATACATTCGTCTCCGAAAGCGGCTCAAGCCTTTACCAGCAACTGATATCCGAATAGCTCCGCACTCTTACTTGATTTCCACTTGACCCGTTCACCTTGCGCACTACGAATATCGATCCCGCCTATGCATTTGAACTCAACTGCATGGAAGTCGGGCTCCATCTTCACTTGTATTAAGCGTTCTGAACGTATTTCCGTAACTGCTCTTTGGATCGTTTTGTGAAGTCTTTCTTGTTCAACGGGCTTCACTATGAAGTCGAAGGCATTGACATCGAAGGCTATTAGCGCATTATTTATTTTCATAACGTACTAAGCCGTAGTTCATAAAAATACTGCACAATTGGATGCTTTAACTTCATCTTCTCGGTCATGTTTAAAATTCGCTTTTTTCCAACTCGTCTGTCCACCAAAGCTAGAATATTCAATAAGATATCATTGCTCTCTATGCTTTCCTCTATAGAAAGGGATAAAAACTTATTAGCTACAACGATAAAGTTTGATTTACTTAATGATGACTGTGCTGACAAAAGCTCCTTTGCATATTCTGATATTTTTCTACTTCTTGCAATTACTTTTAGACGATCCTCCGGGACTGTCCCCTTGGTATCTTTTCTGACCGCTTCAATTTCTTCATTGTTGATAGGAATTTGGATATGTGGATCATTCTTAATTTCCAGCTCCGTCTGATACCATCTGATTAAGGTAGTATCACTCATATTGAATACGTTCTTTTTATCTACCGCAATATAACAAAGTCCTGCTTTATCAGGTAAATAACGGTAGCTGGTTGCACGGTATTCGACCCTTCCATATAACGCAGGACAGAGAAAACTCTCCAGTTGCTGCTTCAATTTGCTCCAGGACATGTAATCCTCCTATGTTCTATATTATAAATACCTATTGAGGCATTCGTTTCATTATCCATAATACAATAACCAACACATCGATCATACTAAATACAAGTAACCTTGCGTTTCAATCTTTCCGTATTTTATCACCGGTATTGGTCATAGCTAGTTATTGTGTTAGTAGTGGTCTATATAATGTAATCCTAGCCGCCTCGATCCAACGCTCAAAATCCGCTTCAGTAGCTGCTCAGCCAAAGGTTGATTGATTTTAATTTTCTTGGCGATGGGCTTCATATCGCCTGTATCCACGCCAAACAGCGGTTCGTGCGCGCCATTGGATTTGTAGATTTTCTTGGAGGTTTTGCCGAAGGTTTTTATCACTCACTATTTATATTGATGTAGGACTTCGTTACAATTATAATAAATCCATCTTGTTAGTAGAAACCATTCCCTGCTCAACGCCGTAATGATCAACTGATGTCTAGGAGGCAGTTATGCAAAAAAACAGATTCGACACTTTCAGTTGTAGCAGGTCTCCAAAAATTGACAAAGCGACGATTGAACGTGAATGGGTAAAGTTTATGTCTGGATGCTATTCGCAGCTTGATGTCAGGACTTCCTTGTACAATTCTTGGCAGCGTTGCCTAGAACAAGGAGTCGATCCTCTCTCTAGTAA
>NZ_JBFUIX010000180.1:0-5800 GCF_056401635.1 Paenibacillus sp. P4_E11
GGTACATCCCGGCGATATTGTTCTGTTCCATGCCAGTGATTCTGTGAAACAAACGCACGAAGCACTTCCAACTATCCTCGATCAACTGCGTGCTAAAGGATACGAATTCGTAACCGTAGGCCAATTGATTCAACAAACGAGCGTTACCCAGAAGGAAGCCGAGAAACAAACCATGCAGCCCAAATAATGGGAGGTAATAACCAGAAGAGCTAGATAATCTAGCTCTTTTTGGTTGTTTGAACAATTTTGTGAAGCTGCATAATTTGCCAGGCATTACAAACCAATAGCGGTACAATCATAAATATGACATAAGAGTTGCCCGTTTCGTCCAAACTAAAGGCAGGAACGGCTTCCAATATCGTTACGACACTCATGAAAAATAACGTAGGGATAAATGCAGTTCTATTCGTTTTCTTCACTTTCCAGTAGGAAATCAGTAAGGAAATAACAAGGATGGCAATGGGCAATACTGTGAAGGCCCCCACTGATTTATCGGGTTCGTCATAATTGCTGTACCTAAGATACGCTAAATCGATTACGGCTATGCCCACGAACAGCACTTGAAGGATCGTCCAATACACCATTTTGCGCCGGAAAATACTTAATGCTATAAAGCGGATGGTCAAATAAGCAAAAAAACCCATCTGGCTCAATACACTGATCATACTTGCTCCAAATACCATAAATAGCCACTCGTACGCCCCAACAGATACACCCATGAATACAAAACTGTCGTCATACGTCTTAATGAAGGCCCCAGCAATCATACCGGCAATTGTCCCGATCACGAGCGTGCTCCAGAACAAATACCACCATTTTCTAAGTGTCAAGCCAATCCCCTCCGTACTTTCTTCGAACATAAATGCTATACACGATTGTACCAAGCTGACCAATAAAAAGCCAATCAATCCCGAACATAAACCAACGTCATTGACAGATACTAAGATAAAACTTATCCCTTCAAAGTGCTCTGTAGCAGCCAACCTGCTGTTACCCCTTTGTAAGGGACCGTAACCTGAATATTCTCGTGAAGGGAGCAATCCGTATTATGCATGCCAAGAGCTTACGTTGGGTTCCCGTCCTCCTCCTGCCTTTACTCGCTTCCTGCGGCAGCGGATCTCAGGGCAGCTCGCAAAGTAGCGCCGGCGGCGGTTATAAGGAAACAAAGTCGATGGTGCTCGATATACTCAAGACTGAAGAGGGCAAGAAGGCCATTATGGAAGCCTCTCTTAGTGATCAAAACAGCCAAATGAAGCTCCTCTCCACCGATACCGGGCAACAAGTGCAGCTAGCGGTCAAAGATATTCTTACCGCTCAAGATACGGATGTTGTTATTCGCCAACTGATGACAGATCCGAAATTCGCCGGCGACTTCGCTAAAGCTATACAGAAACAGAATAAGCAGCTCCAGAAAGATCTGATGAAAGACCCGGAATATCAGAAGCAAATGCTCGAAATCATGAAAAACCCGGAATACGAAAAAATCGTGACCGAGGTCATGAAGTCCGCACAGTATCGGCAGCAGACGATGACCATCATGCAAGAATCGATGCAAAGTCCGCTCTTCAAGACGGAGATCTTGCAATTATTGAAAAAAGCGTTGGATGAGCAGGCCAATCCACAAAAGAAAAAATCAGGTGATGGTGGCGGCGAAGGTGGCGAAGGCGGCAAGGATAAGGAGCAATCCAAATAAATATAACCCCACAAAGTGACGCTGGCCTTTCGAAGCTTATTCCACGGCGAAGCCCCTTTGTGGGCCTCCCCCCGGATTATTATGATCAGCAAAAAGGACCGGATCCAGGCAGCGAATAGCTCCCCATCCAGTCCTTTTGTCTGTATTCCGAAGTTTGTATTCCTATCGTTCCAATCAGCCGTTCAGCTTCTGAATTAATTGTTCCGCTACTCCCAGATATATCTTACCTATCTCGGTATCGGCCTTATAAACAGATGGCGAGTAATCCGGTTCTTGCGGGTGATTATCTGGGGCTCCAAGCGGAATTTGCGCTAACAGTTGAGTATGAAGCTCTTCGGCAAGCTTGCCGCCYCCACCACGCCCAAACACATAATCCTTCTCCCCATTGGCATTCTGATAATACGCCATATTCTCCACCACGCCCAGAATCTCATGGTTCGTATGCACGGCCATTGCTCCTGCACGAGCTGCTACGAAGGCTGCTGTCGCATGAGGTGTCGTGACAATGATCTCCTTGCTCTGAGGGATCATCTGGTGAACGTCAAGCGCGATATCGCCTGTTCCCGGCGGCAAGTCCAGCAGCAAGTAATCCAACTCGCCCCAGTTCACTTCGTTGAAGAAATTTTTCAACATCTTGCCCAGCATCGGTCCACGCCATATGATAGGCGCGTTGTCTTCCACGAAGAAACCCATCGAGATGACTTTCACTCCGTGACGCTCCACAGGGACAATGCGTTGATCCACAACTTCAGGTCGGACTTCGATTCCCATCATATCCGGAACGCTGAATCCGTATATATCCGCATCTACGATACCTACCCTTTTCCCTTGACGGGCTAGGGCAACAGCCAAATTCACCGTTACCGTGGATTTGCCTACCCCACCCTTCCCGCTTGCGATGGCTATGAATTGTACGTTGGACTCCGGCGAGAGAATACTAGCGCTAGCAGCAGATGTAGGCGCCGAGACTGGAGCTTGTGCCGTAGTCTTAGGCGCAGGAGCTGGAGCCCCTATCCGCTTGGCTAGTTCAGTCCRCTCATAATCGGTAATCCGTCTTACCCTYACATGAACATCAGCGTTCCCAGCCTCACGTAAGGCTTGCACCGCTTGATCCTTCAACGACTGAATATAGGATTCATCGTCCCGAGTCGCGATCAAACTTAAGGAAATGCTAGTCTCTTTGACCATCAAGTCCCGGACCAATTGCAGTTGTACTAAGGATTGCTTGTACTCAGGATCTTGTAAGAAGCTTAATATGTCCAATACTTGCTCTTTCGAAATCATAAGGACCCCCGGTATGATAAGGTTAGTTGTACTATTGTGTCCATTATACCATACGATGTCCTTACTCCAAATCGAATTACTTCTTCTCCTCGGAGGCGAATTTCAGAACTCCACGATAAATCGATTCTGCCACTTTCCTCTGGTACTTATCGGTCGCCATCTGTTTGGCTTCTTGGGGATTAGACAGAAATCCTACTTCCACCAAGGTCGATGGAATGGTTAAAGCCTTTAGTAAATATACGGTGCTGTCAGGCTTGGGAACCCGATCTGTATTGTTCAGGTTGCGCTTCAGTTCCTCCTGTATGGAGGTAGCCAGCTTGCGGCTTTCTGAGTTGGATGCAGAGTAGAACGTTTGTGCTCCGGTCCACTTCGCAGACGGAATGCTGTTCAGATGGACGCTGACCAACATATCTGCTTTCTGCTTCTCAATCAACTCCACCCGATTAAGCAGATCTTCAGTCTTTCGTTTACTGTACCCTTTGGTATTGGATTCAGCCAGATCGGTGTCCTCTTCCCGAGTCATAATCACTACTGCACCTGATTGCTGTAAGTAGTCGCGCAAGTATAAGGCGATTGACAACGTCACTTGCTTCTCGATGACGCCATCCTTACTTGATGCTCCACCGTCAGGACCGCCGTGACCTGCGTCAAGGGCAATTACCTTACCGGACAGGGGCATCGTCCAATACGTCCATGTACGTGTGGCAGGAAGCTCGTACGTAAATAGAAAGACCATCAGCGCTACGAGCGCACCCATCATGCCGATCTTCAACAAACCATGATTGTTCACCCAAAAAACTACTCTTCTTGGACGTCTCATAACAAAAATCCACCCCAGTTCCCTAGACTGTTACTCCAATCTATATGGGACAGGGTGGACAAATATTCTATTATAATTATTGATTGTTGCTGCTCTGCAGAATACCTTCAGACATGCCGTCAATTAGCACCTTCGCCACTTCAGGGCGTGTGAACTCCGCAGGCGGACATATTCCGTCGCGCAACAGACCACGCACTTTCGTTCCTGACAGATGCAGGTGATGGTTCTTGTCGTGCGGGCAAGTCTTCGACGTTGCCATATTCCCGCACTTGGTGCAAAAGAAGCTGTGTTCAAAAAACAAAGGGGTAATACCCAGTTCTTCTGCTGTGAAGTTCTTGAATATTTCCTGTGCTTCGTAAGTACCATAGTAGTCGCCTACGCCTGCATGGTCGCGGCCTACGATAAAATGCGTGCAGCCATAGTTCTTACGCACGATCGCATGGAAGATCGCTTCACGAGGCCCTGCATAACGCATAGCGGCAGGAAATACGCCTAAGAACACCCGTTGCTTCGGATAATAATTGTCCAGTAACACCAAGTAACTTTCCATCCGAACGTCCGCTGATATATCGTCTGATTTCGTTTCCCCCACAAGCGGATTCAAGAAGAGTGCATCGACAATTTCAAGTGCAGTTTTCTGGATATATTCGTGTGCGCGGTGAACAGGATTACGCGTTTGGAAGCCGACAACCGTTTTCCATCCATTTTGCGAGAACCGTTTCCGTGTTTCCGATGGATCGAAGTAGTAATCCTGGAATTTCTCCGGCTTCGGACGGTTCAGTACTTGTACTGGACCACCTACGTAGGTAGATGAGCGCTGCAGAAGCTTCTGTACGCCCGGATGCTCTGGATCGGCGGTCTTGAACACTTTCACTGCTTCGTCTTGCTGATCGACCTGGTAGATGCTGCGAACGTCTAGAATGGCGTATGTAACGCCGTCCTCACCAGTCAGCGCCACCTGTTCGCCAACTTTCAACTGCTCGGCGAGTTGTGCTTCAATAGGCAAAGTAACAGGAATACTCCATACCGTGCCATTCGTAAGCCTCATCTGATCGACAACCGACCGATAATCCCCTTCTTCCAGAAAACCAGTTAACGGGGAAAACGCTCCAATTGCAATTAGATCAAGATCGGACAATGTCCAGGTGTTAATCGTAAGTCTCTTCAAAGTCTTCGCTACATCTAGCAGTTGTTGACGCTTCTCTTGCGGCACCAGTCTGTTGATCAACGTGCCGCCATGTGGTTTGATGGTTTCCGTCACTATGTCCCCTCCTCAGGCCAAATATCACTATTTGTGCAATCCACACTCCGTCTTCTCATTGCCTGCCCAACGTCCTGCTCTAGGGTCTTCACCTGGCAGCACTTGACGCGTACACTTCTCACAGCCAATACTTGGATAATAATTGTCATGAAGCGGATTGTAAATAATATTATGTTGTCGGATGTAATTCCACACGTCTTCAGATGTCCAATCCGCGATCGGGTTAAATTTCACAAGTCCGAACTTAGTATCGTATTCCACTTTCTTCGCGTTAGCACGAGTCGGCGCTTGATCTCTGCGAATCCCTGTTATCCAGGCTTCATACTGTCCGAGAATCTCCGTCAACGGCTCGACTTTGCGAATGTTGCAGCAGCCGTTAGGATTAGACTTCCACATCTCATCCCCATGTAGCTCCGCTTGTTCCCCCAATGTCAACTTCGGTTTAACTTGGATGAAATTAAGATTATAGCGCTCTGCCAAGCGATCACGGGTTGCGTAAGTTTCCTGAAAATGCAGATCCGTATCTAGGTAGAACACATCCGTGTTCGGACGTGTCTTGTGCAGCATATCAATCAAGACTACATCTTCTGCTCCAAAACTGCATGCAAATGTAATATTGGGAAACGTGTCTACAGCCCAGGCTAACAGTGCTTCTGGCGATTCATGCTCGAACCGCTCTGCCGCTTGACTTATTAGTGTTTCTTTCTCAATAAGATTCATCTCAGGAGTGCCTCCTCATGAT
>NZ_JBFUIX010000181.1:0-5785 GCF_056401635.1 Paenibacillus sp. P4_E11
CCCAGATCAGTTGCGGATTTCCTCATAATCTCCATCACTTCAGTATTCTTGAGCAACGGATTGACCGAGCGGATTAAGGCAGCCAACGCGGTTACGTGTGGACTCGCCATGGATGTGCCGGATAAAGCAGCATACTGGTTATGGGGGTATGTGCTGGCTATGTTAACCCCCGGTGCAGCTACATCAATGTAATCCCCAAAATTGGAGAAGGGTGCTTTCTGCTTGGAGCTGTCTGTTGCCGCTACGGCGAACACTTCTGGATAGGCAGCTGGATAGCCCGGACGCTCTGAGTTATCATTTCCGCTTGCGGCGATTAGCACGACGTCTCTATCGTAGGCATACTTGACCGCATCGTGCAGGAAGTTGGCCTGCGCATAGTTTCCCAAGCTCATGTTGATCACCTTGGCCCCGTGATCCGTTGCCCATATAATGCCCTGTGCCACTGAATAGGTACTGCCGGCACCGGTTTCGTCGAGCACTTTGACGGGCAATATTTTGTTGAACCAGGTCATGCCTGCTACACCTTCATGATTGTTGACGAGGGCTGAGATGACGCCAGCGACATGGGTACCGTGTCCAACATCGTCCTGAGGATCTTTACCCTGACTTACTACGTTGAAGCCAGGCAGCAATTGATCCTTCAGGTCCGAATGAGTCAAATCTACGCCAGTATCGACAACAGCAACGATAACATCGGTATTCCCCTTATTAATATCCCATGCTGGAAGGGTGCCGATTGCAGGCAAGTTCCATTGGTACTTTTTATAGAGGACATCATTCGGTTCAGCGTCCACTGGTGTAGTTTCGTTCGTCATATATAAGAAATGCGGCTCTACGTAGGCTACATTCCATTTCTGGAAATAAGCCATCAGTTGCTTGGCTTCCATACCTGAAGATCTGAACACATACGTATAACCGATCTTCTGCATCGATTCCGAACCGATCTCGGATTGGATGCGAGCAAGCTCCGCAGGTGAAGGGTCGTTCTGGAATTTGACGACCACTTCATTCACGTGATAGTGGCTAGTGCCCTCATTATCTTCTGGATGATCCACCTTCACATCCTTAAGTGTATTGGAATCGACGGACTCGATCTTGTATCGCTTGTCACTTGGGTAAGGGACGAGTCTTAGATTTTTGCGCAAATCGACCTCAACCTTACGAAGCAAGTCCTGGTGAACAAGTCCGACGAGCGAGGCTTTTTGATCTGCAGCCGGGACACCCAGTACGAAGTAATGCTCATCCCCTGCACCAATTGCTTTGGATTGGTACGTCTTTCCTTGCTGAACCTGTTGCCTGGCTTCCTGAATATAGGTTTCTGCCTCATGCTTGACTGAAGCTGGAATGGTGCCTTCCGATATGAGGGCTCCTTGCTTATTCGCCCCTTGAATCCACTCTACGTATTGAATATGCTCATGTTCCTGCTTCAGGGAAGATAGATCGGACTTGACACGGGCTGGCAAATCGGTTTTTAATTGATGAAGCGCAGCTCGAAAATCTAACGTGCACTGCGTTCGGCATAACTCGTCCGTTAGCTGCACATCCTTTTCAAGCATCGACTGTTTGATTTGCATTTCTTTAGCTGCACCCGGGTTCTGTGAATCATTAATCCTTGGTGTAGTCCGGTTCGCATTCGTTGCGAATAGTACGACGCCACACACGGCTACAATGGATATGAGCGCTGTTGTTTTTTTCATAACATCCTCCACTAGGCAGTTTACACTTATGTACTGTTAAGGTGGGGTAGAGGTTGAGGAATTATGCATAGCGGCTGGCAGTATCTGCGGATGTGAAAAACGTGAACGGGATAAGCTTACTTTTCCACTAAAATTATGGTACGATGAAGGTAATGCAACACGGAGAAGCTCAAAGAAGGAAACGCACTGCATACGAGCCTTACTTGAGTGTAAACAAGGAAATTTGGCAACACGGAAGGGAGGGGTAAACGGGAATGGTTATGCATCAAGTGAAAAATTTATGCGAAACATCACGTACTAAATTAAAAGAAGCCATCGCGAAGATGGAACTTTTCCTTAATCATTACAGCTTGCCCCAGTTGAGTATGGAGAACGACCCGGCGATGGAAGAATTTTACCGGGGGTATTTGTCCGACACGAGGCATTTGCTTGTATTCTGTGAAGTGGCTTACGAGAAGTTAGGAATGAACTTGCGCCGCCCGCATTTCAATGAAGATTACGCGGAGAAAGTACTGTACGATGTGTATCATAACTGCGTGAATGGGTTTTATTACCCTAAGAATGAATGTTATTCCGAAGATGGTCGTTATGCATATACAGGGCAGGATGCGATCCGATTCCGGAAGAAACCAAGCCGCGAAGTCCGCAACCTGACCATCGAGCTATCCAAGATTTATGAGGAATTGCGCGAAGACTTGACGTACTATGAGACGGATTATATGACTCAGCGTCGCATGCAGGGCGACCGAATGTAAGCAAAGATTGGCACTATACCCCGGACCGGGAAGGTTCGGGGTTTATTTATTGTTCCGGGGCGAATGTCCTTCCTACACCATGAGGGGGATATGTCGTTACCAATCGTTCCTTAGGATACACCTCCATCATGACGGGCAACTTGTAGAGGGAGGTGATCGCAAGATGGCAAAGCCAATCGTAAAATGTAGCGTATCCAACTGTTCGTACTGGGGTGAGCAAAATCAATGTAGGGCTGATGCAATTATGATCGAGATTGATAGCCATGCCAACGCCAAGTTCAACGAGGAATTCGCGGGTGAGAGCTTCGATACCGAACATCAAGACACGGCCAAGCGCGCTTCAAGCACATGCTGTCACACGTTCAAAGCAAAAGGATAAGAACGAGGAGGGTATCTGATGAACGACGAACGTAATCGATCGCATTCTTCGACAGATCCGTTATTCAGTGATTCAGAAGCAAAAGGTGTACGTGATCGTCATGAGGAAGAGTTCGCGGCTGACTTCACGGCAGCTCCTGGTCTTATGGACCGAAGAAATCTTCAGCTCCCGGAGAATGACCGCCCTCATGATAACGCGGACGCCCGTTCCGAAGAAGAAAGCCCAAGTCGGACACTTGGCTGGGCAGCCCTGGCAATAAGCATTATTTCCTTGTTCGTCTTGCCTGTCTTTCTTGGCATAAGCGCGATCGTCCTTGGGGTTATCGCTTATATGCGGGGTACTAAGGCACTTGGTGCTTGGTCTGTCGTGATTGGTGGAATTGCCATATTGTCTTACATGGTGTTGATTCCGAGGACTTATTGAATGATAAGAGTGAAGACTGCGCCGGATTCCGGTTGCAGTCTTTTTGTGCTGAGGGACAAGTTCTTACAGCGTAGTCTCTGTTCGAATGGAGAAAAAAGGTGTACAATGGTAACAAACTTGTCTGAATGGAGTTTGATCATGAGTAGTATCGATCCCAGATATATGAAGCAGTTGCTTCAAGCACAACTGAAACCTAATTTGGACGGACTATCTGCAGCGTCCTCCTCTAACAATGACGAATTTGACTTTGCCGGCCTATTGGAGAGCATCAGGATGGGACTGTCGGAGGATCAACCCGCCTCTTCAGCATCCGCTGCATCATCGACGAAGCTTTCCGCAACCGGTTCAACGCTTCCTCCACTTGGGCTTAACCGGCTGTCAACTACATTGCTTTCCTTGCAATCACAGCCACCAGGATCATCCTATGATGAACTTGTCAAACAGGCCTCTTTGAAGTACGGTGTAGATGCAGGGTTAGTCCATTCCGTGATCGGAGCAGAATCCGGGTATCGCTCCAGTGTTGTATCGTCAGCTGGTGCCAAAGGACTTATGCAGCTGATGGACGGAACGGCCAAGCAAATGGGGGTAACGGATTCATTCGATCCGTCCCAGAATATCGACGGCGGAACCCGCTACCTGGCATCGCTGCTGAAGCGTTACAATGGGAATGAAGGGATGGCCTTGGCTGCTTATAACGCGGGTCCGGGAAGAGTAGATGCGCTTGGAGCACGGAATGACGAGCAGTTGAAGGAAAAGATGGGTCAACTGCCAATTGAAACGCAGAAATATGTAGCCAGCATTATGGCGCGCCGCAGCCAGGTTGGCAACATCGGGCAAGTGTTCTGACATTAGTTCGCGAATTGCATCTCTGATGCAAAATGAGGTACGATCATGATTAGCCCTTCGATAAGAAGAGACGGGCTGATGCTTGATCGTTTCTTTTCATTTGGAGCAGATTAACATTAATGATGGAGAGGAGACTATCAGTTATGGATTACTTCGATCATTGCGCAACGACGCCTCCTTATCCAGAAGTCGTGGAAGCAATGTCAGAGGTTATGCAAGTTTACTTCGGCAACCCTTCATCCATCCATCGCATAGGAATCGAAGCAGAACGGATGATCACCAAAGCCCGCAAGATCATTGCGGTCGGGCTCGACGTACAGCCAAGCGAGATCATTTTCACTTCCGGTGGCACCGAGAGTAACAATCTAGCCATTAAAGGTGCAGCGCTTCAATATGCTAGTAGAGGAAAGCATATTATTACGACCGAGCTTGAGCACGCTTCCGTCTACGAGGCTTGCAAACAACTGGAATCATGGGGGTTCGACGTTACCTATTTGCGTCCAGACGAGCATGGTTGTATCCGGGTAGAGGAGGTGGCAACTGCTCTTCGCGATGACACTTGTCTGGTCAGTGTGATGTATGTGAACAATGAAGTCGGGACAGTGCAGCCCATTCGTGAGATTGGTCAGTTACTGGCCAAGTATCCGCGCGTACTGTTTCACGTTGACGCGGTCCAAGGCTTTGCGAAACTGCCGTTGTTACCTGGCACCTGGGGAATCGACCTCATGTCTGTCTCCGCACATAAGCTGCGTGGTCCCAAGGGCATTGGCTTCCTGTACCGTCGTCAAGGAGTTCAGTTGCAACCCTTGCTGTCAGGAGGAGGACAGGAGACTGGAGCCAGATCTGGAACGGAGAACGTACCTGCAATCGTCGGGATGGCCAAGGCCGTGCGTATGAGTATGGAGCGAAGGAGAGAAGCAGAGCCGCACATGCGCGCCCTACGACTCCACTTGCTGAAGCAACTGATCGAAGAACCCGGCATCGTGTTGAATGGAGCTTCAGATGAAGCGCGTATGGCTCCCCACATTGTGCATCTGTCTGTACCAGGCATCCGCTCGGAAGTAGTCGTTCATGCGCTTGAGAAAGAACAACTGTATATATCGACCAAATCCGCTTGCGCTTCCGGTGAGATGGAACCAAGTCGAGTGCTGCTTGCCATGGGATTGGACCATGCCCGGGCTTCCAGTGGACTTAGAATTAGCTTGTCAGTCGATCATCAGATCGCAGAGGTAGAACGACTGGCTGTCGTGCTGAAACGAGTAGTGAAGGAGTTGACACAACTCAAGTGAACAAAGACATCATATTACTGCGATTAGGGGAACTTACGTTAAAGGGACGTAACCGATACCGCTTCGAAACACAGGTGATGCAGCAACTTCGCAGGGTATTGCTGCCGTACCCCCAAGTGTCGATTCGCCAAGAGTATGGCCGCGTCTACTTGGACTTGGCAGGAGTGGCATTCCAGCCTATCGCAGCGCAACTGTCTAAAGTATTCGGTCTTCACTCCTATAGCCCCGCAATCCGTTGCGGATTGAATCTTGAGGAGATCAAGGCGGCTGTCTGGGAATCGTTCCATAGTTTGAAGGTCAAGCCCGATACGTTCAAAATTAGCGTTAGACGTGTCAACAAGGAATTTCCTTATGATACTTATGAATTAAACCGTCTGCTTGGTGGGACTATTCTTC
>NZ_JBFUIX010000182.1:0-5752 GCF_056401635.1 Paenibacillus sp. P4_E11
GGGTAATACTTGACGAAACAGCGAATCCATATTGATCCGTCTTGCCGTCACCATTCGTGTCCTTTGTCAATTTCTTGGCTGCATCTAACATATCCTCGTAAGTCCAGTTATCTGTCGGGAGCGGAATCCCTACATCCGTAAACATTTTCTTATTGTAAGCGAGCGCTACCGGATTAATCCCATGTGGTATTCCATATACCTTACCGTTAGGCGCTTTTGCTGCATAGAGCCCTGATATATAGTCGGCATCTTTTAAATCTTTAGTGATATAAGGGGATAAGTCTTCGGCAACGCCGCGGTTCCCATATCCAAGTATGATCGCATTTTCCTGAAACCAAATATCAGGAGCAGTACCGCCCGCGATTTCCGTTGTGATCTTTGTCGAAAAATCACTCCAAGGTGCTTCGACGATCTCTGTCTTGATGTTAGGAAATTTTGCAATAAAGCCGTCAATTATTTCCTTCTTCGTTACGTCATAAGCTCCTGGAAGACCGATTTTCAGTTTCATTTCTTTTGGTGCTTTTGAAGCTTCTGGAGCTGTAGACGGAGATGGAGATGAAGTACCGTTATCACCAGTACTGCAAGCTGATAATGAGAGCGCTAACAAAGAAACCACTGCTAACTGAATATTTTTTTTCAATTTAACCCCTCCTATTTTTGGTTACGAGTCTAACATTAGAAATCGACAACATTTTAAGACAAATTTCGCAAATTCCCATAAAACCATTGACATAAAAAAATAAGGGTAACTATAATCAGAAGAGAACAAAATCGATTTCCATCTTCTTGGTCCTTTCCAAAATCTTGTCGGCCACTACATGGTCCATGGCAGCCGTTATCGCAACTTGTGCTTTCCTTTCCCTCCTCGCTTAATTTCTGAGTCACCTTAACCTGTTGCCACTAGCGCTGGTATGATGGGCAGGGATAGGTTTCCCTCTCTGTTTATCCGCACCCCTTTAAGATGTTCCCTTCACATTACTTCTGATAGCGGTTTTATACGCTATTTCAATTTTACTATTAGACCAGTTACTTTAAAATGTACATTCTTATAACATAGTATAGATGTTCTTTCATGAAAAGGTTAGGAGGGACAGCCGTATGTCCAAGCTTTGGCAAATTCGATCAAAAGCGAAATATTATGTATATTGGAACCGAAAGAGCCAATTTTCCAAAGAAACGGACAAGTATGAGAAATGGTGTGCTTTTGCTGTGGAGGATGGAGAATTTGCTTATTGGATTGGGGATGCACGTGGAACAGCTGTTGCCGGGGATCTGGTGTTCTGTCCACCTGGTATTCTGTTTCACCGTAAAGTGATTATGCCGCTATCGTTTCATTATTTTTACTTTGATTGGATACATGTTGATAAAGGCACTGTGGTGTCGCACGATCCAGAACTGGCGAAAAGACTCTCAGGAAAAGCTTCGCTTACCGAAACGAATCGGTTGAAATCGGTATTCGCTTCTTTGCGCTCCTTTCCTCATACTGTGGCTTCCGATCATGTCTTGAGGTGGGTCGACCACCTGCTGGATGATCTGTTGTTTCTGTATGCAACGGAGCATCATTTGGTTCCCATGCACATCGAAAGGACGACCTCCGATCCTTTAATGGACCAGGCCGCCATGTCGATCAAACGCCAAGCCTTCGCGGAAGTCAGCTTGCTGAATGTTGCCACTGCTTTCGGTTTGACGCCCGTTCAATTTTCCAGAAGGTTTGCCGCTGCCTACAAGATGAACCCCCTCGAATATCTGACCTCGCTTCGGCTGGAGCGCGCGCGCTCTCTTTTGCGTGAATCCGATCTGAACCTGGAGGAAATTGCAGAACAATGCGGATATCAAAACGGTTCCTACATCAGTAGGCTGTTCGCCAAAAAGCTACGCATTACCCCATCAGAATTCCGCAAAAAACATCGGCTCTAACCGAAAAAAAAGGAAGACGCAGAGTTCTCAGCCCCGTCTTCCTTACTATCCATGCTTTCGCTCCATTTAGTCAGAACCGCCAACATTCTCTATTCGGAGACATTCCTCATATACACATCGTCCAACCAAGCATCTCCATTGGCGGCCGTATCCATTTGGAACACGATCTCGACTTTGGTTGTATTAGGTTGGGGCGTATATTGAAATTCGTATTGTTTCCAATCGGATCCTTTGTCAGCTGTAACGAATGTCTGACGGACAGTCATCCCGGAGCTGTTGATTTCTCTCACTCCAAACACAACGCTGCCGGCCGTCGATTCGTTTTTCATCCATCCCTGAACCAGATAGGTTACCCCTTGCGTAACTTCAATCGTGTACGTCGTAGTGTTAACCCTGATCATAGCATTTTGACTGTTTGGCGATAAATGGACAGAGCTTTGTCCGCTATGGAACACATCGTGAACCCAATGCGCATCCGCACTTCTCAACGCCCAACCATCCGGTTTATTGCCAGACGCAGATTGTTTTTCAAATCCGCTGTTATGAATCAGATTCCGGTCATAATTTATTTGCAACGGCAGAACGGAAAGTACATTCTCTCCAATCCTCGATTCTATCGCAAGCCCATACACCCCTTCTGTGACGGATGAAGATATGATTGCCTTACCATGAACAACCATACTCCCGTGTGCAGACACTTCAACAAACGGTTCCAATTCGATCGTGATTCCTTCCAAATCGGAGTGCGATAGGTCTACAGTTAAATTATCGTTCGTATAATTGGTCAATTGGACGTCAAAAGGATAACTACCTGGCCGCTTAACTTCTATGATGCCAGGATCAAGATTGGCAACTACTAGCAACTTTCTCATATACACATCGTCCAGCCACGCCTTTCCATTGGCGGCCGTATCCATCTGGAACACGATATCAACCCTATTTGTTGTAGGCTGTGCCGTAAATCGAAGTTCATATTGTTTCCAATCAGATCCCTTGTCCGCTGCCTTAAATGTCTGGCGGACAGTCGTTCCGGAACTGCTGATTTCTCTCAAACCAAATACAACGCTGCCTGCTGTTGATTCGTTTTTCATCCATCCCTGGACTAGATAGGTTTCACCTGGTGTAACGTCAATCGTATACTTAGTTGAATTGATCCTGTTATTCGGATTTGTAACGTCAGGCGATAAACCGACGGAATACTGGCCGCTATGGACGGTTTGAGAATCCCAGATCCCCGAAGTCCGCAATGACCAACCATCCAGCCCCCCTAATATCGGATGCTGTTCGAAGCTTCCGTTATATACCATATTTTTATCAACGATTACATCGAGTCCTAAATCCTTATTCGCGATTCCATTTACCTTCGATAGTACTGCAAATAAATATTTCCCCTCTGTAACAGAAGAAGCTATGTTTATTGTCCCTTGAACAGTCGTTTTCTCGTGTGCTGCCAGCACGAATGATGATCTTGTCAAGGCCACCGATAGTCCGCCAGCCCCATCCAGCACCTGTCCAATCAGTTCGATTTCTGCAGGCTTGCCCGATTGATTATTCAATTGGATGACAAACGGATAGCTTCCCGCCTGTTTAGCCTCAATTGTGCCCGGTTCGACCTTCATATCAACCATCTTCCGGATCTCGTACGTCTGCGACTGTACGTTTGAAACCAACGTTCCCTTATACCGAAATTCGGTCTTTAACGTAACCGGATACTGTCCAACGGCATCCGCACGTATATCGAAGGTTTTCTCGAATTGGACGTTTTCTCCTTTCTGCAAGGTTCCGACACTTTCTGTAGCGTGCGATGCATCAGCGGCATCCGGGAATTCGACAGTAACGCTCAGATCCGAGAAATCGGCATCAGCCAAATGATGCAATTGAACGGTTATGGTTGCAGTATCTCCTGCAATCATCGGAACCGGAACGGTCTGAAAATCTACCCGGATCAAGGAGCCTGCTATCGAATCGAGGCAATCTCCCGTTTGCTGGATCGCAGCCAGCAGTTGATCGCGCTTTTCTTCGATCGCGGAATCATTCTGCTGCGTCACCMATAACTGGAGCAGATCCAATTTGTGTTGGACAAGGATGGACTTGTTTACTACTGTCCCCATGTTTGGCGTACTGGCTGTCAACTCGTTCTTAATATTTTCCAGTTGTCCGATGAGTTGCGTCGTCCGAGCGTTCCAAGCGTTGTGTTGAATGAGCGATCTGGCGTCTTGCATCAGCGACTCTGCTTTCTGTATTGAAATCGAAAACGGGGTTAATTTGTAGATCAGAACCTGTTCCGGCCGCAGCGTCACATCCAGTTTATTGTCCAAACTGCTGCTGACGTCGGGCTGATCGCCATACAACAACTCCAGCTCGTAACCGCTAAAGTCGAGCGGAATGGATACTGTCTGTTGTTGCTTGGTTAGATTGAGGGCGACTGCATATTGCTCGTTTCCATGTTGCCATAAACCCCATTGCGTCGTGTCCGAATTGTAACCTGCTGTTTTCTGTGATCTCGTGACCAGTTCAGCAATGAGCTGTAGCTCCGTTCGAAAACGAACAAGGCCTGGCCATAGCTCGGAAGTCATTAGGTTCCAGCCCGGATCACGAAGGGAATAATACCCGATTCCTTGTGCACCCGATAGGACCGCCTGATATGCCATATTGCGAATCTCGTCAATGGTCGGCAAATAAGTCCATACCGTACCCGGTACACGGAAGGTTTGCAGCAATGACCAGACCGGTTTTTGATCTCTAACAGCTCTGTTTGCGGCCTCCACATGATCGGTAAGAGTCGAAATCGGAGTACTTGGCAACGGATAATGGTCAATGACGAAAATATCTGTTGCCTTCGATGCAATTTCGTAATCCTCCGCATTAATTTCTACCATATAAGTGGGATGAATCGTATCGATTGATCTGATATTCCGATAAGATTCCAGCAATTCCTCCACAGGGATACCATTTGGAGTTGGTTCATCCATGATCATCCATGCAAGCAACGCTGGGTGATTCTTGAATCGGCTAATAAACTGGCGGTTTAGTTCGAAATTTTCCTTTACCTTCATATTGGGATACAGCGGTACGAGCACCTTCAGGTTGTTCGCTTGTGCCGTGTCTAGTATATGTTGCAAAACGGCTTCACTGGTCGTTACTTTGCCCTGAACTGTATTGACACCTATTTCCTGCATACGGGCATAATCGCTTGTATCGGCATGGTAGGCAATGATCGGATAGAATGGCTCGTTGTCTACAAGAATAGGTCCGTTGGCGGGCAGCGCTTCGGGGCGATCCCACCGATATATGGTTGTTCCGTATTCCTCGATGATCTGCCCATTCCCATCTTTGAGTACAGCCTCTACCTTGTATGGTTTTTGCAGCGCCATGTGGGTTAAATCGAACGGAATCTCCATCTCTGATGCTGCGGCCAAATCGCTGCTTTGTTGAATAATTTCCTCCGAAGCTTCGTCAATTATTCGTACTTCCACTCTCTTAGAATGAAGTGCTTCTGACGGTATATTCAAAGTCAAACTAACTTTTCCTTGCGTCAAGTCGCTGTAATAATAATTATGATCCATCAAAAAGGACATCATCGGTTTCTGCTTGCTGACCTTGACAGCAACATCATCAAAATAAACTTTGCCAGTACCGTACAAACGGAGATACACGTATGCGTACTTCGCTCCTCTGGGAGCTACCGTCTCAGCCTTATATGGCTGCCAATCGCCGGTCAATTGGGATGCTTCCAAAGAATACCCCACTGCATTGATCCAATTTCCTGCTGTATTCTCGTATCCTTTATAATACTCGACTTTATATCCTGCGCTTTGTTTAACCCCTACAGATC
>NZ_JBFUIX010000183.1:0-5730 GCF_056401635.1 Paenibacillus sp. P4_E11
CCTTTTTTGTGTTTGGAAAAGAGTGTCGTTATTCAAGAAAAAGGAGGAGCGAAATAAGGTGAATAAGATGAACAAGATGTTGGTTCGAAAAGCTCTTATGTACTTCTTATGTATAAGTATCATGCTCTCTATGGGCTACACGGGTAGCTTCCATGCGGAAGCGGCCAGCGGGCCGACTATGCAGCCTGCTCTAGTCAATCCGAGCTTCGAGATGCCTTTAGTAGATGGCAGTATTCCTGGTTGGAGTCAGACTATGGGGGTAGGTCAGAATGGGAATGTTACCGTAGTCTCGTCCGTATACCGAAACGGTACAAACAGCTTGAAGCTGGAAGATAACGATACGGGAAGCTTGGCCGTAGAGAGTAAACAGATGGAAGTAACACCTGGAGACAAATACAAAGCATCATCATGGTTGTATTTGGATGGTGGCTCTGTTCAACTACAGTTGCGATTTTATGATGTGAATCATAGCCTGCTTACGGGTGGAATCATTACGAATTCTGCAAGCTTTACAGTAGGCCCGCTTAATGAGTGGCAGCAGCTTTCTGTCAAAGCAATAGCACCGACCACAGCAAGCTATGCTGCTATTGTGGTGATTACCGGTGAGACGACAAGTGGGATTCAATATGTGGACGATATAACTTTTGAGAAAGCTGTTATTAACTCCAAATTTATTACCAATGCTGGTTTTGAAGATCCATTGAATGGAACAACCATTCCTGGATGGACGCAGAGTTTTGGTGTAGGAAACAGTAACGGCTCAGTCACTACAACCACTTACATAAAAAACTCGGGATCCTCAAGCCTCCAGGTATATGATAATCATGGGACTAGCAGTGGTACTGTCTTCGGAGTAAGTAGCGATTTCATTGAAATAACACCGGGAATCCCCTACTCCGTGACAGCATCAGTTTATTTGGAGAAAGGCAGCAGCGGTGTCATTGCGTCACAGCTCCAGATTCGCTTTTATAAAACAACTAGCACTAGTTCTTATATTGGTACTGGTACAAAGACTGCAGAAAGCTCGGTGTTAGGAGTGTGGCATCAAACCTCAATAACTGATGCTGTTGCGCCTATTGATGCTAAATATGCTTCGATCATAGCCGTATCTGGAGCCGCTAAGTCTAGTGTTGGTACGGTATATTGGGATGATTTTCAGTTGACTGAAGAGCGATTTGAGACTGGAACAGAACAAGTAGAAGAACCAGCTGCCCCAGCTAAGTACTATTTGTCGAACGGCAATTTTGAAGCTCCATCAGCAGACAGCAGTATACCAGGTTGGAAAATTAATGCTGGGCTAGCATCCATCAACAAGATCGAACACAAGGAAGGGCAGAACAGTCTATACGTGAAGAATCAAAAAGACACCGGAGCGGGCATCAACATGGAAAGCGGTCTTATGGAAGTGCAGGCCGGTGCGACCTATCGTCTTGGTGCTAATGTGAATATTGAATCAGGCACCATGCAAGGGCTGTATGTTTATGTCTACGACCAAGCAGGGAAGCTGGTCAAGAGCGCTCAGAATACAGATTTTCATCTGTATTTGGATGCAACAGCCCCAGTGGGAGAATGGGCGTATATCGAGAAGCAGTTCACCGTTCAGCCTGGCGGAGCTAAACTTAAGGTATCGGTGATTTCAGGAAATAAGAAAACATATAGCTTTTACCTGGACGATATCAGTGTTACGAAAACCATCAATAACGGCGATTTCGAGCTGAATGTGGTCGATAATGCCATAGTGGGCTGGAAGAAATATGCACCTACAGACGGCAGCACATTCGGGATTACAGCAGATATGCACGCCACAGGCTCGAAGAGCATGTACTTGCAGAGTGATCCTGGCAAATTCCTCAATGTAATTAGTGATTTAATCGAGGTTGAACCGGGAGCGGAGTACACCGCAATGGCAGACCATTATATCGAATACGGGTCTGCGGATATGTATGTGCGGTACTTCGACAAGAATAAGAACTATTTAAGCAAGCAAGCCTGGAGCATCAAGTCCGACCCGGTCGGGACCTGGTTCACAAACTCCGTGAAGGCGACGATTCCTGATGAAGCAGCCTATGCGGCTGTCATGTTCGCTGGTTCCGCTACGAAAACTTACAAATACTACGTGGACAACGTCCGATTGCTCAAAGGCGTGCATGTAGTTCAAGGCAGCATACCGGATAACTCCATCGTGAAGATCGGCCAGGATATGGGTGTGCAGATTCGGAATGTTACGCTGATGAGGGGCGATTACGGGAAAGACGGTAACGGAAGAGATGTTATTTACTCGGTAGCCGTAGGTGCTCCAGGAATGTTCACGATCATGGACATCGAGACCGAGCAAGTGGTGAAGAGCCTGACATTGCCGGATGTAACCGGAGCCTGGTCGGTGAAGGTGTCTGATGACGGCACCGTATACTTGGGAGGCTACAACCTGGGACTCCTGTACCGGTATTTCCCGGCAACGGGTGAACTCAGAAATCTCGGTCATCCGCTGCCGACCAAAGACTCGGTATTATACCCTATGGCGAGCGGGAAAGACGGCAAAATGTACGGCAGCACATATCCTACGGCGAATTTGTATGAATACGATCCTGTTACGAATAAATTCACGGATTTCGGAACGATGTCGGCGCAGAGCAGCGGTGAGCGCTGGACCCGTGTCGTTGTGTATGATCCGGATACGAATAAAGTGTATGCGGGAGTAGGCAATCAGGCTCGGTTGGTCGAGTTTGATGTTGCGACGAAGGTTAAGAAAGATATTCTTCCGCCGCAGTATAGCAATATTATATCTGTATACGACCTGAATCTGGTTGGGGGTAAGCTATTTGCCAAGAAAGAGCAGAACCAGGCGAATGAAATGTTCGTGCTGAATGCGGCAACCGGACAACAAATCACGATCACTAATGCGGATACTGGTACGACGAGCACAGACGTACCGAACTTCTCCAGAGGCGTCTCTCCGAAGTCGCCGATCGCCAATAAAGTGTATTATGCAGCGGCAGGAGGAGCTTTGTACACATACGATTTGGACACGGACACCATACAATCCTTGGGTGTCAGCATTGATGGGGCGGCAATCGGTTACGGTTTCGTGCAGCTTCAGGAAGCCGGATTCCCGGGATACAGCTTGGTCGGGCTGACAGGCAATGGCGGCAAAATGTTCAAGTACAATCTGCAGACGGGAAAAGTGAAAGTTACCGAGATCCAGATTCTTGCAGAGCCGGTCAACATTCACGATATTGAGAAAGGTCCGGACGGGAAGATCTACACCTCAGGATATTTGTCGGGCAATGTTGGCGTACATTCACCTTCTTCGGGACAATCAACCTATCTTAGCGGATTAAGTCAACAAGAAGGCATTACTGCAATTGGAAACAAAATATACTATGGTGTTTACCCAGATGCCAAAATTTACGAATACGATCTGTCCAAACCTTGGAATCGCACGAATTCGGATCAATTGAACCCTGTTGCGCTGTTCGGGTTGAAGGAGAATGCGGATATTCCCGGATATACGCTCCAGGATCGCCCATTCGGAATGGCAGGCTCGGAAGAGTTGAATAAGCTGTTCGTAGGCACGGTTCCGAAGAATGGTTTGTTGGGCGGCGTACTGGCCGTCTATGATGTGGTCACACGCGGCAACCCGGAAGTGTACTGGAACCTGGTGCCGAATCAAAGTATTATTTCTCTAGCTTACAACCAGGGTAAAGTATATGGGGGCACATCGATCCATGGAGGTCAGGGTGGCTCCCCAGTAGCTACGGAAGCCGTACTGTTTGTCTGGGACGTTGCCAGCAAGCAGATCGAATTTCAAGTAGTGCCCGTCGCTGGGAAGCAGGCCATCACGGCTGTGCATATAGGTCCGGACGGCAATGTGTGGGGACTTGCCAACGGTGCATTGTTCGTCTTCGATCCTGTGCAGAAGAAGATCATTTATAGCAAGGATGTGTTCCCTGACGCGAGCGGCCGTTGGATAGACGGGTCGATGGAGACCGGGACAGACGGGAATGTATATGCAACCGTTGCAGGGCGATTCTTCAAGATTGATGCCTTGACGAAAGCTGTAACGGTGCTGGCCACCCAAGTGAAGAAGCTTGCCCAGGATGATTTCGGTAATTTCTATTTGTATACGGATCCTGAAGGTCCGATGTTATACAAGTATACGATTCCGGAATTGGTTGTGAAATTAACAGGAGCCGAACTGAGCGTTCCRACAACCACTCTACATGTAGGTGATAGTGTGCCTGCAGCCTTGAAGGGAATTCTGGAAAAGGGCAGAAGCACGAAGGAATTGTCTGGGGCGACGATCACGTACACGATCAGTGATCCTGCTGCCGTAATGATCGAGAATGGGCTTATCCAGGCGAAGCGGGCAGGCAGCGTCAAGATTACTGCTAACGTCGCTTTAGCTGATCGCAGCGTGCAGAGCAATGAGATCACTTTGGAGATTTCATCGGGAACTCCTGTAGTCGATAAAACAGGACTGAACAGCAAAATTGCAGAAGCAGAAGCGATAGCGGCGGGAAGCTACACCGCAACAAGCTACGCGGTTCTAACCGCGAAGCTGAGCGAAGCTAAGACGGTATCGGCAAAGGCGGATGCAACCGAATCCGAGGTAGCAACAGCCTTGAACGAGCTGACTGCTGCGATTTCCGGGCTTGTCATTCAACAAACGACTGATACCGATGTTAGCCCGGCTCCCGTGCCAGCTCCGGTCAAGGATCCAGCCAAAGATCCGGTTAAAGATCAAGTCAAGGATGACGGCACCATCGCAATTGACCCTAGCAGCATTAAGGTGACCGGCGATAACGCATCAGTGGATGTAGCGCTGAAGTCTTTCGAGGAAGCAGTCAAACGAGCTGCGGCTTCCGCGCAGAAGAACGTCACGATTAATATTCCAGAAGCGGTAAGCGTCACACAAGTTTCCGTGAAGCTTCCACTTGAGGCGATGAAGCAAGCAACAAGCAATGGAATTGCATCGATTCAAGTGAACAGTTCTATCGCACAATTCACCATTCCAATTGAAGCTCTCGGCAATCAAACAGGTCCACTAGACATCAGTATGGCCAAGGTAAATCCTTCGCAATTGAGCCCAGAGGCTGCATTGCAAGTAGGGAATTCACCTGTGTATGATTTTACGATACAGGCGGGCGGGCAGAAAATTACTGCTTTTGCAGGCCATGCGATCGAAATATCAGTTCCTTATCATGCTAAACCGAACGAGGACCCTAACAAAATTGTGATGTATTATGTGAACAGCCAAGGACAGCTTGAGGTGATGAAGTTCTCCTCCTACGATGAGTCGACAGGCAGATTAACGTTTAAGACGAATCATCTGAGCATGTACGTAGTCAAGGAAGCATCGGTCGGCTTCAAGGATGTAGAAGCTTCCCGATGGTCCAAGGGTTATATCGATTATTTGGCAGCAAGAGGGATTATTAACGGAAGAAGTGAGTCTGAGTTCGCTCCGACCGAATCAATTACCCGAGCGGAATTCATTAAGCTAGTCATGGAAACGTTCGATCTTCTAGATGCGAAGGCAACGTCAAGCTTCAGTGATGTTGCCCAAGGAGATTGGTACTATCAGGCGGTAGCGAGTGCGCAGAAGCTTGGGATTGTATCAGGAATTGAGAAGCAACGCTTCGGTACGCAAGAGTTGATTACCCGCCAAGACATGGCTGTAATCGTCTACCGCGCAGCCACTGCCGCACAAGTTAAGCTTGCAAAGGTAACAGC